>CAMPIU010000380.1 GCA_946886545.1 uncultured Flavobacteriales bacterium
TCTTTTAATTTTGTAGATAATAAGCAAGTAATAGAAAAAATCAAAATGTATGACTAAAGAAGTTGATGTTGTTGTAATTGGTGCAGGTCCGGCGGGTTCTGTAGCGTCCTCTAAACTAATAAAGGAGGGTCTGAAGGTTTTGGTTTTGGAAAAAATGCAGTTCCCGAGATTTGTCATTGGTGAAAGCTTATTACCTCACAGTATGGATTATTTGGACGAATTGGGTCTTCTTCCTGCTATTGAAGCCTTAAAATTCCAGGTTAAGACCGGAGCTTGTTTTTTCCACGATGGAGAACGTTGTGATTTCTTGTTTGAAAACCAGTTTTCAGAAGGATGGTCTTACACTTTTCAGGTAAAACGTGCTGAGTTTGATCATACCTTGATTAAGGAAGTTGAAAAGCAAGGTGCGGAAGTAGAATTCCAGGCTGAAGTAACGGATGTAAAAACATCTTCAAACAAACAGGTAGTTACTTACCGTGATAAAAATGGGGATATTCATGAGGTTCATTGTTGTTTTGTAATGGATGCGAGTGGTTACGGACGTGTACTTCCTCAAATGTTTAACCTGGAAGTTCCGGTTGCAACTCCGCCACGTGGAGCCGTTTTTGCTCATTTGGATGATACAAGAAGAACTCCGGAAGACGGCAGAAATATTTTTGTACATGCATTTAATGATAATACTGCATGGATCTGGTCTATTCCTTTCTCGGATGGAACAGCTTCCGTTGGAATCGTTGGAGATAAAGATTTCGTTGAAGAATGTTATGCTGATGGTGGAAAGTTATTCAAACAGAAGGTAGCTGAATTCCCGGGATTGAACGGACGATACGATGGCGTAGAATTCATGTTTGAACCGCGTTTGATCGTAAATTATGCAGTATCCGTGAAACAAGTTTACGGAGAAGGATATGTTTTGTGCGGAAACAGTACGGAATTCCTGGATCCGATCTTCAGTTCCGGTGTAACTCTGGCAATTTCTTCCGGGTACAAGGCTGCAACGTTGGTTGCAAAACAGCTAAACGGTGAACAGGTGGATTGGGAGAAGGATTACAGCGAGGTTTTGAAAAAAGGAATTGACGTATTCAGAACTTATGTACTTGCATGGTATGAAGGAACGTTAGGAGATATTTTCTTCAGTGAAAAAGTGGATGAATTGATCAGACAACAAATCTGTTCTGTTTTGGCGGGTTATGTTTGGGATGAAACGAATCCATTTGTTAAAAAGCACAGCACCTTGGTGAATGCTATCGCACATATCGTGAAGATGTAATGATATAAAAAAGTAGGGGCGGAAAATTTTCCGCCCCTACTTTTTATTTAAATACGATTTTTTCTGGTTTTCGCATGTGATTCTTGAATACCTGGCTTCTCAAATAATCCGTTTCCAAAAACACAAAATGCGGTACAACACGCAACTTCGCTTTACAATCCTCAATAATTTGGGCCATTACGGGTGAATGTTCTATCCTGTTTTCCAAAAGGATCGTAATGGTATCGTGGTCCAGGTAGTCTTTTGCTACTTCGATCTTGTAGCAACTGATCTCCGATCTGCTGTCAAAAATTTCGTAAATCGAAGGTGGGAAAATAGTCGTTCCTTTAAATTTGATCATTTGATTCTTTCTGCCCAGGATAGGGCCAACTCGCGGGGAAGTTCTTCCGCAACTGCAGGGTTCCCTGTAAATACGTGCAACATCACCCGTTTTGTAACGTATAAGCGGAGTTCCCTCAGTATTTAATGTACTGACCACGATCTCACCTTTTTCACCGTGAGCAACTTCTTTCCCCTGATCGTCCAATACTTCCAGGTGGATCAAGTTCTCATTCAAATGTCCGCCCTGATGCGCCAGGCATTCTGTAAAAGCGGCTCCCATTTCTGTGGAAGCGTAGGTTGAAAATAATTCGATATCCCAGTCTGCGTGAATGCGTTTCGCAAGTACATTTTCAGATAAGTCATCTTCTCTGATCGGCTCCCCGATGCAGATTGCAGAACGAACAGAGGTTTGGCTGATATCGATACCGTTTTGTTTCGCATAGTCAATCAGGTTCACTAAAAAACTGGGTACGGCGATCAAAATGGTCGGTTTGTTTTCCAGGATTGAATTCCACTGCAAAGCCGGGACTCCCGGACCAATGCGGATCATTCCTGCATTTAATTCCTGAACTCCCAGATAATAAGCCAATCCGGCCATGAATTGTTTGTCAATGGTGGTCATTAATTGGAATAGATCACCGGCCTTTGCACCGGTCAATTCAAATGATTCCTTTTCATTTTTTGCCAGACGAACTAAATCCTTCTTTGTAAGGTAAATCGTTACCGGTTTGCCGGAAGTACCGGAAGTAGTTACGTATTCGGCAACCTGAGCGGGAGGAACACATAAGAAATCCCGGTTGTTTTGAGAAAGGTCTTCTTTTGTTGTAAAAGGAAGTGCTTGAAATTTTTCCCAATTCAAATCCTCTAATGAATTCTTTGAGAAATGGTTTTGATAAAATGGAGCATGTTTAACGGCATAGTGAATTGTTTCAACTACCTGCTCAAGTACCTTGCTATTTTCCATTTTTTCGACATTCTTTGATCAAATTTCGTAATTCTTCCTCAATCTGAGGTGAAGCAACTCGTTTGGTAAGTGCTTTCTCATAAGCTAAAATAGCTTTTTTATACTGCTTTTTCTTCTGAAAATACTTCCCTAGTTGTTCGTAGGTGACGTAAGACTCTGAGTTGTTTGATATAAAATCAGAAATGTCTTTTTCAGCAAGATTCAATTCCTTATCAAACATCAGGTACGCTGTGATTTGCTGTTTAACGGTTTTAAAGGCTTTAAATTTCCGGTAAGCAAGTGAAGTGACAAAGGCATCCCGGGGAATCGAATCCACCAATTGAATCTGTTTTGTTTTAAAGGTTTTCGTCAGGTCATAACCCAGGAAAGGACCCAACTGATAATCGGAACTTGAAATAAAATACAACCTGCTTTCAGGCTGCATGACCACGCTGTGATGTGCTTGTAGTTGATTAATTGCCCGCGGATTTCCCATTCCGAGTGTATCCCGGAACTTCTTGTCCAAAGAACTATATTGGTCTCTGAGAATACGGGCGGCACCGTTTCGGTTCAGTTTACCCGATCCTCCCAATAAATGGTTCATTCGGTCAAAACGGTATTTGGAATCACTGTTGGAGATGTTCTTAACGTTTTCTTTATCTTTCTTGAAGACATCCGACTGATAATGATTTGCACAAACGAGTACGTCTGTCTCACTTTCGTAAACTCCCAGTTTTGTAGGTGATTTTTCAATTAAAACGGCTCTTCCGTCTGCTGCAGAAGAAATCATTAGTGTTTCGGAAACAAAGGTGTTTCGCTTTTTTGCAATCGCAACCGCTTCATCGATGTTCTTGGCATATTGTAAGATTTCACGGGCAAGAAGCGAGATCGGCATTTTTGAACCGGTTGGCAGATCCGATTTGGAAGCGTTAATGGTTACTGTCAAACCCTTTTCATTCATTCCGGATGCAACTCCTGTGAATCCGCCCCAGGAGTAGGAAGTAAATTTGAAACCATTGCTAGGATTAACAAAAATGATCAATATGAATTTGGCAAAATAATCAACAACATATAAATCTAATATTCTTCAGACTAATAATT
>CAMPIU010000381.1 GCA_946886545.1 uncultured Flavobacteriales bacterium
GAGCAGGATCTATTTTCGCAGGAGATAAATTATTGACAACTCCCAACCCGGAGTTCAACGAGGATAAGGAAATGTTCCAGATTTTGGGATTGATCCCGAAAGAAGCATTTGCAGATGGTGAGAAACCGGTCTCAAAACCAGATCCGATCATTGAAGCAAGAAAAGAAAAAGAAGCGCAAAGAGCAAAAGAATTGGCTGAAGCTAAAATAGAGTCAGCTGGATTTGTTCCGCGAAAAGTGACTGTTTCTTAAAACATGAGTTTGAAGTTTCAACGAAGTTTACAAGATAGAAAAGAGAAGGGGAGTTTGCGCTCCCTTTTGTCGTTTGATACCCACATCGATTTCTGGTCGAACGATTATTTGGGATTGGCCAAGTTTCCTCAAGCGGTTGATGTGAAAGGGAGTACAGGTTCCAGGCTTATTTCCGGAAATTCCAAGGTCGTTGAAGAGGTAGAAAAACAAGTTGCCGGACACTTTCAATCTGAGGCAGCATTAATCTTTAATTCCGGATACGACGCAAACCTTGGTTTGTTCTCCTCACTTCCTCAAAAAGGCGACACGATTTTATACGATGAATATGTACATGCTTCTGTTCGTGATGGAATTCGCCTGAGCTTTGCAAACTCATTTTCGTTCCGTCACAACGATGTTTCTGATCTGAAGAAAAAATTGCAGAAAGCAGAAGGAACTGTTTTTGTTGCTGTAGAATCACTTTACAGTATGGATGGTGATATGGCCCCATTAATAGAAATAAGTCAGTTGTGTAAAGAGTACAATGCTTTGCTGATCGTTGATGAAGCTCATTCCGGAGGTGTATTTGGAACTGAAGGAAAAGGATTGTGCCAGGAATCAGGTATTGTGAATTCAGTTTTCATTCGCGTGTTTACATTCGGAAAAGCTTATGGTGCTCATGGAGCCGTTGTTTGTTGTTCGGATGAGGTAAGGGAATTTCTGATCAATTTTGCACGTTCGTTTATTTACACTACCGCACTTCCTGAAGGAATGTACAGACACATCCTGCAACAAATTGAGTTGAGTAAAGAGGAAGAGCTGCGTGAACAATTGCAAACGAATATTGCGCGTTTCGCCAATTCGGTGAAATCAGGCTTAAGTTCTCCGAATTCCCCGATCCAAATTATTGAATTCTCCGATTTAGATTCCTGTAAGCTAAAAGCAGATCAGTTGCAGGAAGCCGGATTAGCTGTAAAGGCTATTTTACCACCCACGGTTCCGACAGGTTCCCAACGTTTGCGTATTTGCATCCATGCGTTCAACACCGAAGAAGAAATAGACCGATTGATATCATTATTATATTACCACATAGAAACAGAGAACACATAGCTCTTCAATTCTTACATAAAACGGAATTTGAATTATTTAGAATGAGGGATTGAAGTCTATATTCTTATCATGTAACATCATTGTTCTATTCAATAATGGGAAAGGTGACGCACAACAACTATGTTTTCTATGTGCACTACTGTGGTTTTAATTGACCACATAGGAACATAGGACACATTGAACAGCTACAGCTATGTGACTTATGCATGTATGTGGTTCAAAAATTTTTCTTCATTTTTTTGAAATAAAATTTGGATACTTAACAGTGTTAAGTATATTTGTACCATTCAATATACAAAATGGGAATTAACGAACGTAAGGAACGGGAAAGAGAAGTGTTGCAAAAAAGCATCCTCACTGCTGCTCGTGAGGTCTTTTTGGAAAAGGGCTTTGACCAAACTTCCATACGCTCGATTGCCCAGCGAATTGAATACAGTCCCACAACGATTTATTTGTATTACAAGGATAAAGATGCGATTCTTTTTGCACTTCATTCGGAAGGATTTCAACTCTTAGGAAGCAAAATGGAGGTGCTGAATTCGGTTGAAAACCCATTCGAGCGGATTAAGGCAATGGGGCGTGAATATATCCGTTTCGCTATGGAACATCCGGATTATTATGATCTGATGTTCGTTCAGAATTCTCCGATGAATAAATTGGATGAAGACCATGAAGTGTGGCAGGAAGGTAAAACAACTTTTGATGGATTGAAATATTCGGTTCAACAATGTATGGATTTGGGATATTTGCCTTTTCAGGATGTGGAAGCCGGCTCTTATTTACTCTGGGCTACTTTACATGGAATGTGTAATTTATACGACCGAGGTCGATGCAAAGTATTGGACGAACAAAAGAGTGAACAAATTGTAGACTTGGCATTTGCTGAGTTTATGAAAATGTTAGATGCGTTCGGACGCTAATTTTTTTACTATTTACTTAACACTGTTTAGTTTAATAACAATGATTATTATGAAGCGAAAAACAACTCTTCTAATCGCGATTTCAGCAAGTTTGTTTATTCATTCTTACTCTTGGTCGCAAGGTGCATTGGAAAAATATATTCAGCAAGGACTGGATTCCAATTTGGTCCTCAAACAACGTTCCATTCAGTTGGAAAAAGCACTTTTGACTTTAAATACGGCAAAAAGCAATTTTTTACCTTCCGTAAATTTCAATGCATCCTACACAACGGCTGAAGGCGGGCGTTATGCGGACCTTCCGATTGGAGACATGTTGAACCCGGTTTATACAACTTTGAACCAAATGACCGGAACCAATGCCTTTCCGCAAATTCAGAATCAACAAATCAATTTCTTGCCAACTAATTTCTACGATACGTATATCCGCACTTCCATTCCTTTGTTAAACACTGATATTTATGCAAATAAGCGGATCCAGGAGCAAAAAGTAGAACTGAGCAATCTGGATATGCAGGTGTATGCAAGGGAATTGGTTAAGAATATCAAAGTGGCTTATTACAATGTAATCATGGCTTCTAAATCAGTGGTTGTTTACGAAACAAACAAAAAAGCACTGGAACAGAATGTGGAATTGAATGAAGCGCTGATCAAACAGGGAAAGGGTTTAAAAGTGAATCTCCTCAAAGCTCAAACGGAACTGATGAAAATGAATACTTCCATTTCTACCGCTAAGAATCAGTTAAAGAATGCGCAGGCTTATTTCAATTTCCTGATCAACAGATCCCTGGATTCGGAAATTATTTTGGAAGAGATCCCAGGAAGTAATCCGCAACTGGAGGTAAATAAGGAACGTGAAGAGATTCAGTTGATCAACCAATCGATTGAGGTTCAGGAGTCGGTTTTAAAAATGAATAAGAACTACTGGGTACCGAAAATCAATGCCTTTTTGGATTTGGGTTCGCAGGGTACAAACTGGGAAGTGAGCAGGAAATCGGCTTACTACATGTTCGGTGTATCGGCTTCCATCCCGATTTACAGCGGTTCACGCAATCAGCAACAGATCAAACAAACAAAATACGAACTGGAAAGTGCAAAAATTCAGTTGGACCAGGTTTCACAGCAGCTGGAATTACAACGCACACAGTCATTGCGAAATGTGGCCAATGCAAAGGAAAACTGGGAAACAGCCCGGGTTCAGTTAGAAGCCTCCAAAGAATATTTTGCCATGGTTTCGGGTGCAAACAGAGAAGGATTAACCAATCAGCTTGAGTTCATTGATGCCTCCAATCAAGTGACCAATGCGGAATTATTTGTCCTCATTCAATATCAAAACTACTTGAGTTCATTAGCTGAACTTGAGCGAGCAGCAGCAACA
>CAMPIU010000382.1 GCA_946886545.1 uncultured Flavobacteriales bacterium
GTCCAATGCTTTTCAATTCTCCATGTGCCTAGGCTGAAGCTTTAGCGCAAGCGTTTTTACATTTTTAACTTCATCTTCAAACAATACCCTTTGTTACTTGTAGCATACAAGGTCTTTTTCTCCAGGAGTAGCGCGCAAAAATTTCCTTTCATCAAAAAGTGCCAGTTTTTTCCTCCGTCTTTTGAATAATCAATTCCGGTGGTTCCGCAAGAGAAAAGGATCTTTTTGTTCCCTGTTACACAAGAGCGATACCCGTTGGGGAAAGTTTCCGGAGCTGTCCATGTTTTTCCGCCGTCTATCGTAAAACAAGCGTTTTGAGATGCTTCACTGCTTTTCCGATAATCACCTCCAACTATTACCCCGTTCATCGGATCCCAAAAGAAAACAGAGAAAGGCCCACAGCCTTCACCGGTTTTTAATGGGAGTTTTGTTGTTAGAGTTGTTTTCGACCAAAGGTCCAATGAATGAAACCGTGCTGTACTATCTCCTCCGGAAACAAAAAAATAAGTTTCTTGATTCAGGAATTGAGCACAGGTTCCGCTTGCAGCATAGCAAGCCTCATTCCGTTCATTTTCAATATCTTGATCGAGTTCGTTGAAAGTTCCTGTTTCAGCTTTCCTTTTCCGTAAGAAGAATTTTCCGTCAAGCGGATCGCCTAAAATGATCAGTTCGTCATTAAATAAAGAAATATCATCAAGGAAAATCTCCTTTTCATTGAAAATGGGAACAGCTGTTTCCATATTTCCCTTGTAAACAATACCCATATCTCCCGAAACGATGGCGAAGATGGTGTCCTTACTTATTGCTATGTCCCGGAATTCCCCACTTTTTACCGGGGGAATAATCACTTTTTTGCTTTGATCTTTTTCGTTAACAGCAATTACGCCGGTTTTTGAAGTTCCGAATAAAAGCATGTTTTTTTGGTAGCGCACAACAATGCGTGAGTAAGAAGTATCTGCCGAAAAACGCACGGTATCAACTGAAATCACTTTCTGTGAAATCCCACTATTGCTTAGAAGTATTAGTCCTAAAAAGAGTATTAAATTTTTCACGTTGTTCTTCTTTTAATTTCGGAATATCGCCCGGAATACTTCTTTTCCAGCGTTTGTGAGACCATAACCAGGGTCCCGGTTCCTCAATAATACGCTTTTCAAGCATACGAGCGTGCGTTTCTGTAATTACTCCCCAAGGCAAAGTTCTAGGCTTATCCGTAAGGAGTTGTAATTCAACTTCATAATATCCGCGTTTGATCTTTTTTGGCAAGTAAAAAACAACAGCCTGATCATAAGTATTTGCCAGCTGTTCGGCTCCGAAAATAATTCCGGTGGTCTGGTTTAGAAAAGTCATCCAGTAGCACTTGTGTGAATCTGCCGGACTTTGATCGCTAAGTATCAGTGTTGCGATTGGGATGTTCTTTTCAACAGCTGAATTGAATGTTTCCTTAACAATTTTCGCATGGATAACCCTCATTCCGAAGCGGGAACGGAGTGTGTTTATTTTTTTGTCCCAATATCCGCTCGTCAAAGGCATCCCGATCCCGATTGCCTGGTGTGGAAAGAAGAGGTCTTGTCCGGTGATCATCCATTCCCAGTTCATGTAATGAGCAGAAACCAGTAAAACACTTTTATTTTGTTTGTAAAGTTCCTCCATCAGTTCAGGATTCTTGATTACAAAGCGTTTTCGCAATTCCTTCTCCGAAATCCCCAGATTTTTAACACCCTCCAGAAGCATATCAGCGAAATAACGGTAAAATGAGCGTTTGATCTTCCGCTGTTCTTTCTTCGTTAAATGTGGAAAAGAACGGGCAATATTTCCCTCGATCACTTTCTTCCGGTAAGGAAAAACAGTAATGAGCAAAAGAAAGAATAAATCTGAAAAACGGTAAGTGATCCAAAGTGGAAGCTTTGAAAGCGGGAGTACGAACAAATAGTAAGCTACTTTACTCATTTCTTGAATTTATTGGGCCAAAGTGTGAGCAACTGTTTGTGGATTTCTTGTTCACGGGCACTGCTTCCCGCATGGAAGAAAGTACGGTCCTTCAACGAGTCGGGTAAGTATTGCTGGGAAACAAAATTTCCCGGAAAATCATGGGCATATTGATATTGGGCACCGTAGCCAAGATCTTTCATCAATTTGGTAGGTGCATTTCTTAAGTGAAGCGGAACCGGAGCGTTGGGATCTTGTTTCACGGTAGCGATTGCTTCATCAATTGCCAGATAAGCAGCGTTTCCTTTCGGTGAAGTAGCCAGGTAAATAGCACATTGCGACAAGATGATCCGGGCTTCCGGCCAACCGATTACCTGGATGGCCTGGAAAGTATTATTTGCCATGATCAACGCTGTCGGATTGGCTAATCCGATATCTTCAGCTGCTGAAATAAGTAATCTGCGTGCAATGAATTTCGGATCCTCACCACCTTCAATCATACGTGCCAGCCAGTAAACTGCGGCATCCGGGTCGCTTCCACGAATGGATTTTATAAAAGCAGAAATAATATCGTAATGCTGTTCTCCGTCTTTGTCATATCGAACACGTTGTTGTGCCAGTTGATTGACCAATTCATCCGTAATAACGGCCGTTTCATTGGGAGAAAAGGTATTGACAACCATTTCCAGCAGGTTCAGCATTTTCCGTGCATCACCTCCGGCAACAGCAATCAGGGATTTGTATTCGCGCAACTCAATTTTCCGTTTAGAAAGGATGACATCCTGTGTGATTGCCCGGTTGATCAATTCCAGAAGATCTTCTACTGTATGACTTTCTAAGGTGTAAACCTGACAGCGTGAAAGCAAGGCCGAAATAACTTCGAATGAAGGATTTTCAGTGGTAGCACCGATCAATGTAATAGTGCCTTTTTCCACTGCACCAAGTAATGAATCCTGTTGGGATTTTGAAAAGCGGTGAATCTCGTCAATGAACAAAACGGCTCCGTTTGACTGGAACATTCCCTGGCTTTCAGCCTTTTGAATAATTTCCCTTACATCCTTCACACCGGAGGAAATTGCAGAGAGGGTATAGAAAGGCCTGTTTAATTGCTTTGCCAGTAAATTTGCCAGAGTTGTTTTTCCTACGCCGGGAGGTCCCCAAAAGATAATAGAAGGAAGTATTTTGGATTGAATGGCTTTCCTTAAAGCTCCGTTTTCCTCCAGCAAGTGCCTTTGTCCGATGTATTCGGATAATTCATTGGGGCGCATACGTTCTGCCAGAGGAGCACTCATCTTATTTTTTTGATTTAATTATCTAAACATTGAGCGGAGTCGAAGTGACCTTCTCAATACTCAAAAATAAGATATTTCTCGCTAGTTGTCTGCCGGATTTACAGGATAATCAGCCATTAGTTTGTATTTTCCACCTAATCGGGAAAGTAATTCACGCCACAGATCGTCATCAAATGCGTTGAAAACGTTTAAATCTTCGGGTGCTTTCATAACAACCCAGCTCAGTTCATCGATTTCGTTTTGCAATTGTCCCTTGCCCCAACCGGTGTATCCGATAAAAAAGCGGAGATTCGAAGGAGTCATTTCATCACATGCAATCCGTTTTTTGATATCGGGATAATCTCCACCCAAATAGAGATTTTTACCGATCTTCACACAGCCGTCAATTTCTTTGTTCTGG
>CAMPIU010000383.1 GCA_946886545.1 uncultured Flavobacteriales bacterium
TTCGTAAGTAACGCATCCGGAGGTGTAAATCCTGATTTCGAAGTTGGAGAGATCATGATCCTGAATGATCATATCAACCTCTTCCCTGCACATCCTTTGATCGGTAAAAATATCGATGAATTGGGGCCTCGTTTCCCTGACATGAGTGAACCTTATGATCATCAAATGATTGAAGTAGCTAAAAAGATTGCTGCGGAAAACAGTATTAAGATTTCAGTTGGAACTTATGCCGCTTTAACCGGACCAACATTGGAAACTCCGGCAGAGTACGGATATGTTCGCGCAATTGGCGCTGACGCTGTTGGAATGTCTACGATTCCGGAAGTAATTGTTGCCCGTCACATGGAAATCCCATGTTTTGCAATCTCCATTATTACAGATCTTGGAGTTCCGGGGAAAATTCAAAAAGTAAGTTTACAGGACGTAATCGATGTGGCAAGCAGACAAGAGCCGAAAATGACATTGATTATGCGTGAGTTGATTTCGAAAATTTAAACGGATATTCAGATATTCGGATTTTAAGATATTCAGACTCTTGAACAGATGAAAAGAGGACATAACTTTAGAGAATTAAAGATTTGGAAAGAAGCCATCTCTGTGGTTAAAGAAGTTTATATTTTAAGTTCAGATCTTCCGGAAACGGAAAAATATGGGTTAAAATCTCAAATGAACAGAGCTGCGGTTTCTGTACCATCAAATATTGCTGAAGGAACAGGCAGATCATCGGAAAAAGAGTTTATTCATTTTCTTAGAATTGCAGTATCTTCAACCTATGAATTAGAAACGCAATTAGTTCTTGTGGAAGAACTATTCGAAATTTCTACAGAAGAAATCAGGTTGAAATTGAATAATTTGCAACCTATGATCGGTGCGTTTATTCGATCTCTTCAAGAATGAATAAAAATTTGACTTTAGATTTAAAGATATGACGAAACTAAGACTAAGAAATTTACTGTTTTCCATAAAACAAAAGTCTGAAAATCCGAATATCTGAAAATCTGAAAATCCCAAAAAAGAATGGATAAAGAAATAAGAGATAAATACGAAGTTGTTATTGGACTGGAAGTGCATGCACAGTTGTTGACCAAAACAAAAGCCTATTCTTCCGACATCAATGAATACGGCTCACATCCGAATACGAATGTGAGCGTGATTACTTTGGGTCATCCGGGAACTTTGCCCGTGATGAACAAAAAAACAATCGAGTTTGCAGTGAAGTTAGGCTTAGCTTGTGGCTGCACGATTGCAGAGCACCAGCACTTTGCCCGTAAAAACTATTTCTATCCCGATCTTCCGAAAGGATACCAGATTACACAAGATACTACTCCTATTTGCACAGGTGGTTCAATTGTGATCAAAACAGAAGACAACCAGGAAAAAACCATTGGTTTAACCCGGATTCACATGGAAGAGGATGCAGGTAAATCAATTCACGATGTAGATCTTTACGATACATTGGTGGATTTGAACCGTGCAGGAACCCCGCTTTTGGAAATTGTTTCCGAACCGGAAATCCGTTCGAGCCAGGAAGCTTACAATTACGTAACTGAAGTTCGCAGATTGGTGCGCTATCTGGACATTTGTGATGGGAATATGGAGGAAGGTTCTTTGCGCTGTGACGCCAATATTTCTGTTCGTTTAAAAGGTGCTGCAGATTTCGGAACAAAAGTCGAGGTAAAAAACATGAACTCGATCCGGAATGTGCAACGTGCTATCGAATTTGAAGTGGAACGTCAAATTATTGCAGTGGAAAACGGTGAGCGTATTTCACAGGAAACACGCAGTTTTGATGCCTTAAAAGGGATTACGATCTCCATGCGAAGCAAAGAAGCCGCAAATGATTACCGTTACTTCCCTGAGCCGGATTTACAGCCATTGGTTGTTGATGCAACTTATGTGAACAAGGTAAAAGCGAAAATGCCTGCTCTTCCAAGAGAATTGTACTCAAAATATACACAAGACTTAAAGCTTTCCGATTACGATGCAGGAATTCTAACGGATTCAAAATCGATTGCATTGTTCTTCGAAGAAGTTATTTCGAATACAAAAAATTACAAATCGGCTGCCAACTGGGTAATGGGCGAAGTAAAATCTTACCTGAACCAAAATGGTTTAGAAATCGAAGATTTACCTGTTTCCGCTAAGCAAATTGCCGGAATTATTAACCTGATCGAAAGCGGTAAAGTTTCCAATTCTGCTGCTGCACAAAAGCTTTTCCCGGCATTGATCGAAAATCCGGAAGCAGCTATTGAGGACCTGGCAGTTTCTTTGAACATCATTCAGGAATCCAATGCTGACTCATTAAAAGAAGTTATTTTAGGAGTTTTCGAGCAACACCCGGGTGAAGTTTCCCGTTTTAAAGCAGGAGAGAATCAATTAACCGGATTTTTCATGGGACAAATCATGAAAGCTTCAGGTGGTAAAGCTGATCCAAAAACAACTAACGCGTTATTGCGTGAATTAATACAAACCGTTTGATGAATCGTTTTTCTTTTTTTAGCGTACTTTTTTCAGGAATAGTTCTTCTCGCTTCGTGTGGCGACAGTTCAGTCAACGAAGAAACCGGTTTGGTCAACAACTTTCATATCGAAGGTCAGATAAAAGGTGCAGCCAACCAGAAATTAAAAATGGAAGCACAATCCCAGCAAGGTGTTATTGAAGTGGCTCAAACCACAACAGATGCTTCAGGGAATTTTGAACTCGACGGAAATATTCCCGGAATGGGAATTTATTCCTTGTCTTTGGGTGAAAGCGGAAAAAACGCAGTAGTTATTCCCATGGATATCGATGATGAAGTGGTGTTAAATGCAACGAAAGAAACATTTGCCATTACTCCTATATTCTCCGGGACAAAATGGGCAAAACCTCTTACAAAATACATGGCACTGTTCAGTGATTTTGCTAAAAAGCAAATGGAAGAACTGCCTAAAATAGAAGACCAGGAAAAACAATTGGAACGATTTGCACAATTGAAGAAACCCATTGTACGTTTTTCCCAAAAACAAATCCGCAAAGATCCGGGAAATCCGGTAAACATTATTCTTGTCAATTTGATCATGCCATCCCAGGAAACAGGATTTGCTGATTGGGACCCGGAGAATCTGGAAGATCTTAGAAAAATAGAAACTGCATTTCAGAGAAATTATGCTGACTCACCGATTACCGGAATGTTATCACAACAAGTAGCGGCAATTGATGCACAATATCAAAATTACCAGCAAACCAGTTCGGGAACAATGGCTGCGCCGGAAATTGCGTTGAAGAATATGAGCGGAACGGAATTGCGCTTATCAAACCTGAAAGGAAAAGTTGTGTTGATAGATTTTTGGGCATCCTGGTGCGCTCCTTGTCGCAAGGAAAATCCAAACGTGGTTCGTTTATATAAAAAATACAAAAACCAGGGATTCGAGATCTTCTCCGTTTCTTTGGACCAGGATCCGGCTGCATGGAAAGCTGCAATTGACAAGGATGGCTTAATTTGGCCGAACCATGTTTCAGACTTGATGGGCTGGCAAACTCCGCTTGTTCAATCTTACGGGATCCAAGGTATTCCACACACGGTTCTTTTAAACAGAGAAGGAAATATTGTGGGTGTCGGATTAAGAGG
>CAMPIU010000384.1 GCA_946886545.1 uncultured Flavobacteriales bacterium
TCTTCTAAAAGATTGATACCTCTTTTACTGTTTCCTTTGTTGTTTTCGTCCGTATCGGAATCGCGCTCTTCATTGTCATCTTCCTCGGAAGCCAGTGTAATCAATTCCTTGTGGTCTAAATATGTCCAGACGAAATTTCCCACTAAATTGCTGGTCAGTGACAAAAAACAAATAAGAGAAATTAAACGTAATCTTCTAAACACAGTGTAAATATAATTACTTAAAAAAAGTGGTGGCAAAGAGGATCTGTTTTTTTTGTTAAAAAAACAGTACGAGATAAATCCCTTCACTTTTGTTTAATTACTGTCTTTCAACTAATTTAGCCGGGAAATTGGTTGGATAATCGAATCTGGGTTTATTTATTCAACCGATTATTTTAAAACATTCACTGATAAAACAGCGAAATTTCCCAATAGAAATGAACCTGCCACGGCTGGTTGGTGATTAGATGGTTGGTTCAAATGAACAAGTATGACAAAAGCAGATTTGCGTCAAAAATATAAGGAAAAGAGACTTCAACTTTCTCCGGGTGAGATTGAACGACTTTCGGAAACGATCGTTGAACAGGCATTGACTCATTTCCAACTTTCTGAAAAAACAATTTCTTTATTCCTACCGATTGAAAGGCAGCGGGAAGTAAATACCTATATTCTCCTGGAAAGAGCTCTGGGAATAGGTGCAACAGTTGCAGTTCCGAAAACAAATCCGGAGACTATGGAAATGCGCCACTATCTTTTTGAATCAACGGATCAACTGGAAGTGAATCAAAGAGGAATTCCGGAACCGAAGAAGGGAAAGGTGATTGCTGCTGATCGCTTCGACATTGTTTTTGTGCCACTTTTGGCTGCAGATGTGAAAGGAAACCGGGTAGGCTACGGTAAAGGTTTCTATGACCGTTTCCTTCGTAAATGTGCGCCGAATTGCATATTTGTAGGTTTGCATTACTTTGATCCGGAACCTAAGATTGAAGATGTTTTGCCGACAGATATCCGCTTAAATGCTTTAGTAACTCCAACTAAAGTGATCCGGTTCGATTAATATTCAATTGAACTTTTAAGGAATATTTTCTATTCATGTTTTGCAATTGATTCATAATGAATTAAATTGTCAGTTGCATGGAAACAAATTTGATGAAATGTGCGTTTAAGGTCTTGTGAAATACGGTTTACTGATCATATTGCTTCTTTTTTCTGTTTCATTTTCCGAAGTGAGACAGACTTCTTTTAAATATGTTTTTGGTGCGCGAATCTCTACCGGGTCAAATTCCAGTGTGGTGAGTTTTGTAGCAATGAAATATTCTCCCGATGGGATTCTAAGAGCGAAAAGAGTGTATTCCAGTAAAGATGAGTTTATTAAAGTGCTGAGCGGATATTGGCCAAGTCCTTTTAATCCGGATAAAATTGACTATTTCAAGGCGAATAGAATTATTGGTGGCGTCTTTGTGAATGATACGATACGGGTCGAAGTAGGTTATTGTCCCTCGCTGGATAGTTTATGGAAAATCCGGTTTTCAGATTGGCCTTATCACGGAAGAAATGAAGCCGGTTGGAGCTTGAATAGAACCCGTCCAAGCTTGAAACAAGAGGAGTACTTGGCTAAAAGATACAATATCAAACAATTGGATTTTGATTATGTGGTAGACACCAATTTTTGGAAATTATTATACGATGTAACGGATTCAACCTGGATCGAAAATTATAAATTTATAAATTGACATTCCAACCTCATTCTGATAAATATGGAAGGCAAAATACTTCAGGAGCGCTTAAAAGAATTGGGATGTTTATACGATATAGCGAAAATTACGCTTGATTCAAGTAAGTCTTTCGATGAGATCGTAAGTGAAATCGTTTATCGGATTCCAAAGGCATGGCAATACGAAACAGCTGCCATTTGCCAGATCCAAATTCGGACTGAATGGTATAAATCCGCCGAAGAACCGGTGGAAAGCGTTTTCCAGGAGCAGATTATCCGGATCAATGAGCAGGGAATCGGACGAATCCGGATTTATTATCCTGCAGCAATATATTCACAACAGGATTTCCTGGAAGAGGAATACCGGTTATTGGAAAAATTGGCTATTGATCTGGCTTTGTTTATAGAACACCACGAAATTAAATCCAGGGAATTGCGTTACCTGGAAAGTTTAAGACATCACGACCGATTAAAAGTATTAGGTGAAATTACTGCCGGAATTGCTCATGAACTAAATACCCCGCTTGGAAGCATTCTCGGCTTTTCACAATTGATCATTGATGATTCCAAAGATCCTTCAACCTTATCCGATGCTCAAAAAATTGTGCATGCTGCAATCCATGCCCGGGAAGTTGTGAAAAAACTTATGTACTTCTCCTGTGAATTACCACAGCGCCTGGAATTTGTTTCCCTGAATAATTTAATAAAAGATATTATTGTATTGATCAGGCCTTACCTGGATGGAAAAGAGATCACGCTGGAGACAAGACTGGATGAACAGCAAATTTCCATTCAGCTGGACACCGTTCAGATGACCCAGGTGGTCTTTAACCTAATTACGAATGCCCTGCACGCATCGCCTAAAAAGGGGAAGATCTTTATTGAAATTTGCGATAAAGGCGAAAACGCAGAGTTGCTTGTCCAGGATTTCGGAACCGGAATGTCTGAAGAAACGGCTGCTCAGATTTTTGAACCATTTTTCACCACAAGGGAATTGGGAGAAGGAATGGGCTTAGGCTTAAGTGTGGTCCATGGAATTGTAAAGTCACATAAAGGAAGTATTTTTGTTAAATCAAAGGTAAACGAGGGTACGGTATTTCGGATTGTCTTACCTAAAAAACAAATCGGATGAAAGGGGAGAGTGTTCTGGTAGTTGATGATTCGCTGGAGATGCTGGAATTGCTTCAGCGGCAATTGAAAGCGATGAACCTGATCACTTTTCAGGCAAGTAATGTAGCTGATGCCATTGATCTCCTGAAACACACTTCTGTGGACATGCTGATCACGGATCTTCAAATGCCGGAAGTCAATGGAATGCAATTGGTCCATTATGTAAAAGAACACTATCCTGAATTACCAGTGTTGGTGGTTACAGGATATCCTTCCATTTCCGGAGCAGTTGAAGCAGTTAAATCCGGGGTGATCGATTACCTGGTGAAACCTTTCACCCAATCGGAACTGAGCCATTCAGTAGAAAACTGTTTGCAGAAAAACAGGAAAACCAAACAACGCTCGGCTGTAGATAAGAATTTAGAAAACCCCAGTCCGTTTGCAGTTTTGGGAATGATCGGCAGATCAGGAGCTATGAAAGAGCTGGCTGAGGTTATCCAATTGATCAAGAATAATTCAGCGACTGTTTTAATCGAAGGCGAAAGTGGTACCGGAAAAGAGTTGGTTGCCCGCGCAATTCATTACAGTGGACATCGTTCAAAAGCTCCTTTTATTGGGGTGAATTGTGGAGCGATCCCCGAGAATTTATTGGAAAGCGAATTGTTCGGTTCCCTGAAGGGATCTTTTACAGGATCAATGGAAAACCGGGTGGGGTTTTTTCAGGCTGCAAATCAGGGTACTATTTTTCTCGACGAGATCGGAAATGCAT
>CAMPIU010000385.1 GCA_946886545.1 uncultured Flavobacteriales bacterium
AATCACTGCTTCCGAATTTAAGGCGGTATGTGAAAAAGTTGCCCGTGTTTCTTCATGATTGTATTTACCATGAATAACCAAAGTATGCTTTTCATTTCCCAGCTTCTCCGCCCTGTTCCAAACTTTCTCCACGAAGGGACAAGTGGTATTGTATTTTTCAGTAGAAACTCCCCGGTCCTTCAAAATTTGTTCAATCTCCAAAGTTGTTCCGAATGCAGGAATAATAACAACATCGTTTGAATTTAACTCTTCCCAAGGAATCAGTTGTTTTCCGGAAGTATCCTGGATGAATTCAATACCGCGTTGTGTCAGGTCCTCATTCACTGTCGGATTGTGAATCATTTGACTTAGCAGAAAAATACGCTTTCCGTGATTTTCTTCCACTGCGCGATAAGCAATTTCGATCGCATTTTCAACTCCGTAACAGAATCCAAAATGCCGAGCAATGTACAGTTGAAGATTTCCGAAGTCTAAAAATGTAGGCGAGAAATCCTTTTTTCTGGGATCCTGATTTTTACGAAACGCCTTCACTTTTGAAATAATCGGCGAACGAAATATGGATGGGATATCAAATTGTTTCATCTTCAAAACAAAGGTACGGAATTGTTGAATATAATGTTTATTTGAACCACATAGGAACACAGGCCACATAGTTTTTTAGAACTTACACAAACAGGTATTTGAATTATGTTGAAGAAGATTATTGAAGTTCGTATTCTTATCAGGCAACACCTTCGTAATATTCAATAATGGAGACACTAAGTATCGCAATAATGACCGTGAGGCCTCAGATAATATGAGAATCTCTCAGATTTAGAAAATAGAGTATCATTCTTCAATTAAAATAATTCACTATGTGTTCTATTTAACTATTGTTTATTTAGCACATAGAATGATTTTACAAGCAGGGTTTTATCAAAAAAGAAACCCCGACTTTCGGTTGAAACGTCGGGGCTAAATCTAAATTGAATTTTACTATCGAGTAAATAACATTTCTCTGAATTTCGGCAAAGGCCATAACTCATCGTCTACCAATAACTCTAATTTATCTGCATGGTAACGGATTTCATCAAAATAAACTTTCACCTTATCACAATATGCTACTGCTTTTTCTTCGGCATGCTCAATTTTATTGGCATCTTTTCTGGCCTGGAGCATCGTATCACAGGTAGCTTTCATTTTGTTCAAATGCATCGAAATTTTGGTAACCAATTCGATTTGAGCTGCTGCTGCATCTTTTCCTGCTTTCTCACCCAGGGCAGACATGATTCCCTGAATATTGCTCAACAACCTGTTTTGGTATTCAATAACAGCAGGAATAATGTGTGTCTGAACCAAATCACCCATCAAACGCGCTTCGATCTGAATTTTTAATGTGTAGCTTTCAAATTCGATTTCCTGACGAGCTTCCAATTCACGTGGAGTCAATACATTCATTTCATCGAACAACTTCACGAATTTCTTTTCACCCCATGCTTTCAATGCGCGTGGCGTATCCTTAAAGTTACTCAAGCCTCTTTTTTCAGCTTCCTTCACCCACTCGTCTCCGTACCCGTTTCCTTCGAAACGAATTTTCTTAGATTCCTTGATCAGGACCTGAAGTTCTTTCAGAATCGCTTCATCTTTTGCCTCACCTTTATCAATTCGCTTATCCACACTCACTTTGAACAACTGTAATTGTTTTGCCATAATGGTATTCAGTACGATCATTGCAGAAGCGCAGTTAGCAGAAGAACCAACAGCACGGAATTCGAATTTGTTACCGGTAAATGCAAACGGAGAAGTCCTGTTTCTATCCGTATTATCCAACATGATCTGAGGGATTTTACCAATATTCAATTTCAACTCTGTTTTTTCTTCCGGAGTCATTTTTCCGGCTTTCACGTTTTTCTCCAGCTCATCCAACATTCCCGACAACTGAGAACCGATAAATGTGGAGATAATTGCCGGAGGAGCTTCATTTGCCCCTAAACGGTGATCATTATTTGCAGAAGCAATACAAGCACGTAATAAATCGGCATTATCATGAATTGCTTTAATCGTATTCACGAAGAAAGTCAGGAATTGTAAGTTTGTTTTCGGATTTTTTCCTGGTTGTAATAAGTTAACACCGGTATCTGTAGACAAAGACCAGTTATTGTGTTTTCCTGATCCGTTTACCCCGGCAAATGGTTTTTCGTGCAACAAAACACGGAAATCATGCTTACGTGCAATTTTCTCCAATAAATCCATCAACAACATGTTGTGATCGTTTGCCAGGTTGCATTCTTCAAAAATAGGTGCGCACTCGAACTGGTTCGGAGCAACCTCATTGTGACGGGTTGTAACCGGAATTCCCAACAAAATTGCTTCAGTTTCAAACTCGCGCATGAAAGCAGTAACCCGTTCAGGGATAGAACCGAAATAATGGTCCTCCAATTGCTGACCTTTTGCAGGCGCGTGACCAAAAAGGGCACGACCGGTCATCATCAGATCCGGACGGCAATTAAATAAAGCCTGGTCAACCAGGAAATATTCCTGTTCCCAACCCAATGTTGCATTTACTTTTGTAACGTTCTTATCAAAATACTGGCAAACCTCAACAGCTGCTTTATCCACAGCATGCAAAGCTTTCAACAAAGGCATCTTGTAATCCAATGACTCACCAGTATACGAAATCATGATTGTAGGAATACATAAAGTCTTCCCGATCACGAAAGCCGGAGAAGACGGATCCCAGGCAGTATATCCTCTTGCTTCGAATGTGTTTCTAATTCCACCATTCGGAAAAGAAGATGCGTCCGGTTCCTGCTGTACCAACAATTCCCCGTCAAAACGCTCTATTGCACGCCCCGGTCCCACAGGTTTAAAGAATGCATCGTGCTTTTCAGCAGTTGTTCCTGTTAAAGGTTGAAACCAGTGTGTATAATGTGTAGCTCCTTTTGTCAGTGCCCAATCTTTCATTGCCGAAGCAACCTGATCAGCCATTTTACGATCCAGGCGAGTTCCGTTTTGGATGGACTCCATCATAGATTTATATGCATCTGAAGGAAGGTATTCCCGCATTACTTCTGCATGAAATACATTTTTTCCGAATAATTCGGAAACCTTCCCATCGTAATCGATGTGTTTTGGTGTACGATTTAGTACATCCTGATACGCTTGTAACCGCTTTGTTGCCATGAATTCAAAATTTTCGACAAAATTACATTTTTTAAAGGGGGTATTCCAATAAAAAGTATGAAATTTTATAAACACCCCCTGTTAATTTTGACTGAATAATAAAAAACACAGTAAAATATAAAGCAACACTCAACTTTCGGAATTTTAGAATCCTTTTAAAGATTTATGATCAATTGGATGATTCACAGTTTGTTAAATAAATTCTCATCGGGAAAACTTTCGTTTTTTTTCTTTAACTTACTTTATAATTGAAAGTACATCATGGGATTGTTTGATTTTTTTCATAAAAAGAAGATGGAGACAACGAAAGAAAAACCAAAGGTCGATAATGAAAATCATTTGGTAGTAATTCAGTTCTTTTACGGGATTGAAGATTTAAATGAATTACATGAGCTGGAAAAGCAATTGG
>CAMPIU010000386.1 GCA_946886545.1 uncultured Flavobacteriales bacterium
CCTTATTCTGTATGACGCAAACGGCAAAGAAATGAAGGTGATTGATAATACAGACAAACCCAAAGGAGCGTATACCTACAACCTCCATACGGCTGATTTACCACAGGGAAATTATTTCATCGTTTTGAAAACACATGAAGACAAAGCAATCATGAAAATGGTAGTAAATCATTAGTTGAATAGTTAAACCTCTTGTAAACGCAGACAGCCTGACTCGCCCTTGTTGGCACGAGCATCTTGCTGCCAGATCAAATAAATCCAATTTAAATCACCTAACGACCGCCCGGCACGATTATCAGCTCTTTCCTCACAACACAAAAAGATCAAGGCACGAAATCCACTAATTTCGCTTCAGGGTTTCGTAGTATCGAAATCCGTAGTACTAATAACTATTCGGGAATATTCCATGAAAGCATATACCAAAACCAAATACGGAGGACCTGAAGTCCTTCATTTAGAGAAAGTTGAAAAGCCTTCTTTGAAGGATGATCAGGTAATGATCAAAGTCCTCGCAAATTCGGCCAACCCGGCTGATTGGCATATTATCCGGGGAAAACCTTTCTTCGCCCGTTTCACCTTTGGATTGTTCAAACCCAAAGATAAAATCCCGGGAGCTGATTTTGCCGGAATCGTTGCGGAAACCGGAAAAGGTGTGACCCGGTTTAAGGTGGGCGACAAGGTATTCGGAGAATCGCTTTCAGGTGGCGTTTTTGCCGAATACGCCTGTGTGAATGAAACGATTTGTGCAAAAATGCCTGAGGGAACGACGTTTTCGGAAATGGCATGCGTTCCTATCGCCGGACTAACTGCTTTGCAGGCGCTCATCACTCACGGACAACTGAAACGGGGAGAAACGGTTCTGATCAATGGCGCATCAGGAGGAGTGGGCCACTTTGCGGTGCAAATTGCGAAAGCTTATGGAGCAAAGGTAACGGCTGTCTGCTCCGCCAAAAATGAAGAGTTTGTCCGGTCATTGGGTGCCGACAAAGTCATTCCCTACGACAAGGAAAATATTCATCAGCACACGGGAACATACGATTTGGTAGTCGACACCAACGGAAACTTATCTTTCGCCGATTATAAACGCATGGGCCGGCGTGGAGTGATGGTTGGTTTCACCACAATGGGGCACATGATGTCGGTTCTTCTGAAAAAAATGTTCAGCAAATTTCCTCTAAGCCAGTTCACTGCAGAAGCCAACGCAAAAGACTTAAACACTTTAGCCGCGCTGGTTCAATCCGGGGAAATTAAAGCCCGTATCGAGAAGACTTTTTCTTACCAAGAACTTCCCCAGGCAATAAGCTACATAGAAGCCATGCGGACACGAGGAAAAGTTGCCATGGTTTGGGAAAACGGGGATGAACATTTAAACTGAAAAAGCACAGAGCCATTGGTTGATTTCTTTTGCTAGTACGAGTATTTGTACCGACATTTCGCGATCTGTTCGTGCTTTGCGCTGTTTGCTCCTTCGCTGATCGCATGCCACCTTAGCTTCTGCGATGGCACAAGCTACGGTACTTAACACAGGTAACTTAGAAATCTTTGCACTCGTGCTTCTATACAAATCGCTTGTTTTATACGTGCTATAAATTGTATTTTAGTAAGAGATAAAAGCTTTGAACTGGCAGACAATGAAAATCGAAGAATACGCACCCGCAGATCTGTTAAAACCTTACATCAGGGCTTACAGGATTGTTGAAAGCCAGGACGAACTGGTCAACAGGGTCATTCCTAACGATTCATTTGCTTTGGCATTCCGTCTTAACGGACAAATTTCTTATATCAACGGTGCCGAAAAAAATTCGCTGCCAGGCGCAACACTGTCAGGTTTGCGAAAATCAGTCCGGTTGATCCACTATGCTCCTCATACCTCAGCATTGATCGTATTGTTCAAGGAAACCGGAGTACCTGCATTTTTCAGGCAGCCACTTCATGAACTGTTTGAAGAAAGTGTTTCACTCGATCACTTTTTTCCGCATTCGGAAATTTCAATGATCGAAGAACAATTAGCCGAAACCATTAACAACCGGGCAAAAATCGCTGTGATTGAGCAATTTTTATGTGCTAAACTCTTTTATCAGAAAGCGGACAGCCTGGTTTCAGAAGCCATTGCTAAAATTTACAGAAACAGCGGGTTCATTAAAATAAAGGAATTGGCCGACAGTTTATTCATTAGTCAGGATGCTTTTGAAAAACGGTTTCGGAAAGTAACAGGAACTTCCCCAAAACAGTTCTCTTCCATCGTCAGGATGAAAGCACTCATTGATACCAAAAAGCCCGTGGCATCCTTTCTTGATCTCGCCATTGAAAACGGGTATTACGATCAGGCGCATTTCAATAAAGACTTTAAACTTTTTACCGGATTAACCCCAACAGACTTTTTTAAATCAGATTCCTACTGGTGAAATCAATGATTTTTTACAATGATCCGGTTTCATTACTTCCCAGCTTTGTACTAACAAAATTTGGAACAATGAAATCAGCAATTAAAACATACCTTTCCTTAACTGCCCTGATAACAGGCCAGTTTGGTTTGGCTCAGACGAATTCACATCATCCGGTAAAAAACACGAACATGGAAACTGCTTCAAGCATAAACAAGGAGGCTACACGTATTCTTTATGAAGACATTTTAAACAACAGGAAATTTGAACTGATCAGTAGTGTTGTTTCGGAAGACTACACGAATATCCAGGGAGAAAAAGGAATAGACGCGTTTAAAAAAGGAATCACTGCCCTTACAAAAGCCTTTCCCGATGCACAATGGACCTTGACTGAAATCGCTGCAGAAGGAAATAAAGTTTTCGTGAAACAACAAGTACAGGGAACACACAAAGGACAATTTCAAAACATTGCACCTACAAACAGAAGTGTCTCGAATGAAGGTTTCGCCATTTATGAGTTCAAAGACGGGAAAATAATCAGTCACCAAATCCAAACGGACAGACTGGGTTTTCTTCAACAGCTGGGTGTTTTACCTTCTGACTTAACTGCCCTTCCCCTGGAAAACCAGTCCAATGTATTCTTCGTCGATAAATTTTTCATCCCCAAAAATGCAATTGAAGCATTTACACAAAGTATGCAATACAACAGGAATTTTATCAAATCACTTCCCGGATTTATCAAAGATGAAGTAATTGCTTATTCCGATACAAACGGTGATTTGATCCTGATGACTACTGCAGTTTGGGAAAACCAGGACTACTTGGATAAAGCAAAAATAGCCGTGCAGGCTGAATATGAAAGAATACACTTCAACCCGAAAGAACTGATTGAACGCCTGAATATAAAAATGGAAAGACAGCAATACACCAGGTATCAAAAATAAACAAGGAGACAGGCGTCTTCACGGTTTTGTGTAATGGAACTGATGGGTCCTGGGTTTAATTAACGTAGTTCTGACTAGAGTATACCTGCTTATCGAAAATGTCGAACTCACTTTAAAAATCTCGTCTTCACACGGCGCCAAACTGCAACGCAAAATTGCTTGTATAGTTAATTTATTCCATAGATATAGTATAAATAAAGCATAGATATAGCATAGATATAGCGACGTTTGTAT
>CAMPIU010000387.1 GCA_946886545.1 uncultured Flavobacteriales bacterium
GGCTTGGACTGATCCGGAGAAGATTGTCAACTGGTGGGGACCAGACGGCTTTACCACAACCATTCATGAAATGGAATTCAAAGAAGGAGGAGAATGGAACCTGACGCTCCACGGACCTGATGGAACGAATTATCCGAACAGAAGTGTTTTCAGAGAAATAATTCCTTTAAAAAAGATCGTGTTTGAACATTTTAATCCACATTTCATTGCTACAGTTCTATTTGAGTCACAGGAAAACGGAACCGAAATGGAATGGAATATGCTTTTCGATTCTCCCGAACAATTTGAGATCATTGTGAAAGCACATAAAGCGGATGAAGGTCAGAAGCAAAATATTGAACGGCTTGAAAACTATATGCAGCTGTTGCTGGATGAAGGAAAGTTCCTGGATTAAAGTGTAAATTAATGTAAATTAGACCTGGAATACTTTACGTAAAGAGTGCATTCAAGTAGATTTGTATCCATGTCGACAGAAAAGTTCAAACTGGTTTTATTGATTCTTCTAAATAGTTTTTGGAACGTATCAATAAGTTGTGCTCAATCCGGTAAGGAAGAACAACATATCCTGGTTTCTATGCGGATGATCGGACATCAGGTTCTGCTCAGTTCAGGAGACAGTGTTTCACGCGTTTTACCGGTTGAAAAAGTAGCTGACAGTTACAAAATTCAATTTGAATCAGCCTTTGAATTTAATCCGCAAGATCTGGCTTCAACTATTGACCGTTTCGTACTGAAAACAAAGCTCGCGAAAACTTATATTGTAGAAGTAAAAAGATGTTGGACAGATGAGGTGGTTTACAGTTACGAAAAAGGAGATTCCGTGAATCCGGATCTGATTCCCTGCGGACCAAGATCTCAACCAAAAGCATGTTATACCATCTTCTTTACTATTTTGAAAGGATATGATCTGAAATCGATTTATAGTTTCGTGCCTGTAAGATCAGCAGCAATAGAAAACAAAGAAGAATCTGTCACCGAGCCATCAACAGAGCAATCTACAACAAGAAAGGAAGAAAAATCATCTCCTGTTATAAGGAAAATCAATTATTCCATGATTGCTTTACCGCTTGGTTCATTTTTCGTTCTGCTTAGTTTGTTTTTCTATTTCAGGAAGAAAAAACAGATCCCGGCCTGGAATGATGATTTGAATCAAGATCTTGTTATAATCGGAAAATCCCGTTTTGACAAGAAAAACATGACGCTTTCGGTCGGTAATGAAACAGTAGAACTGTCGGGCAAAGAGTCGGATTTATTGTTCTTGCTCTATTCCAATGAAAACAAAACACTTCAGCGCGAGTATATCCTGAAAGTTGTTTGGGGAGATGAGGGAGATTATATCGGGAGAACGCTCGATGTTTTTATTTCCAAATTACGTAAGAAGTTCGAATCAGATTCCAATGTTAAAATTGTCAATATCCGTGGAATCGGCTATAAGTTTATTGTAAATTGAGATATTAAGACTTAAGGATATTAAGATTTTAGGACTGGATTTTCCATAAACAGTCAAATCATCTTGTCCTAACATCTTAATGTCTTAATATCCTAAAATCTTCTTTTCACCCCTGACATACCGCTGTCACAACCCATCTCTAACTGTGCTGAAATAATTAAATAGTAAGATTTATGATTCAGTTTATTTCAGCAGTTAATTGGCTTGGTGTTCTTGTTGCACTTATTGCGTACTCGGTTCTTGGAGCACTTTGGTTTACCTTATTCTTTAAAAAACAGTACGCAAAATCCTTGGGAAGGGAACACGAAAAACTTCAAAACTCGGCCCCGATCTTCTTTATTGGGCCTGCACTTTGTTCCTTATTAATCACCATTACAAGTGCGGTATTGATGAAAGCCCTGGGTGTTGATTCGTATACTGAAGGATTGGAATTTGCATTGATCGTGGGCGTGGGATATTTATTTTCTAACACAATCAATATTGCAATAAATCCAAATATGCCCAAACCGATACCTTACGGATTGATCAGCGGATTCTTTCATCTGACAGGGATTCTGATAGTTTGTATTATTTTGGTGGCGATTGGTTAAAGTTAAATACAAATCTTGTGCTCTTCGTGTGTTTGGTGGTTAACTAATTTGAATAGTACCACTAGGAACACGAAGCTCACAAGGAAACAGATATTAAATGAGCGAAATAGAAATTTTTTATCCCGAAAACCGTGATCAATGGCGGAACTGGTTGCAGGAAAATCACGATAAAGCACAATCTGTTTGGGTGGTGTTTTACAAGAAGTCATCCAGTGTACCCTCCCTTACCTGGAGCGAAGCGGTCGATGAGGCGCTGTGTTTTGGCTGGATCGACAGTAAGAAAATATCCGTAGATTCTGAGAAATCGCACCAGTTTTTCAGTAGACGAAGAGCAAAAAGTATCTGGTCGAAGATCAACAAAGAGAAAGTAGACCACTTAATTGAAAGCGGACAAATGACCCCGGCTGGTTTGGCGTGCATTGAAATTGCGAAGGAAAACGGTTCCTGGAATATTTTAGATTCGGTGGATGCTTTGATCATCCCGGAAGACCTGGAGAAGGAATTCAAATCTGTACCGGGCTCAGAAGAGTTCTTTTTGAGCTTGAGCAAATCTATCCGAAAACAGATGCTTTATTGGATCATCTCGGCAAAGCGACCGGAAACGCGTCAGAATAGAATTACTGAAATAGTTGAATCGGCTGTTCTAAAACAAAAACCGAAGCAGTTTTAGATTAAGTTTCGTTGAAAGACCAGGTTTTATCACGTCAATAAAGTTTGATTGTAAGTTTTTTATTTAAAATCATCCGGTCAAAAATCCGGAAATCCATTTCATGCGTATGTAGTTCGTCTCTTATTCCATTGAAGAGCAATTGACTAATTACTAATTAATTATGAAAAGGATGAAAAAAATCTTATTCTCGGTTATCTTAGCAGGAAGCGCGGCTTCGCTAAGCTACGGTTCGAGTCACAGAGAAGCACCTTTGATTGCAAATGACCCATTGGCGGATAACACCGATGTGTATGCTTTCAAAAGCCCTGATGATCCGAATTCTATTACGATCATTGCCAATTACATTCCGACGGAGTTTCGAAATGGCGGACCGAACTACTACAGTTTCGGTGAAAACATTCGTTATGAGATCCATGTAGACAATGATGCGTCAACACCTGGAGACGATATCACATATCGCTTTACATTCTCCAAGGTAAATGAAGATCCAACCACCTTCTTCAACATTCGTTTGGGTCAGGAAAACCTGAAAACCACCTACATGATCGAAAAAAGTACCGATGGTGGAGCAACATTCACAACCTTCATGACAGGTTTGGCAGTTCCACCGCCAAACATTGGTGACCGTTCCATTAACGATGGAGTGGTTGGTTTGGGTGCCACATCTTATGAAGATCTGATCGCCAGTTCCATTTACACGACTCCGGAAGGCGGACAAGTGTTCTGCGGACCTTCGGATGATCCATTCTTCGTAGATTTGGGTGGTATTTTTGATTTGGGCGATGCTCCGCGTCAAAATAACGGTGGTGTCGTTCGTGATGGTTTGGCGAAGTTAAATACCCATTCAATTG
>CAMPIU010000388.1 GCA_946886545.1 uncultured Flavobacteriales bacterium
TCGCGCCAGCTAAGGTCTTAGGACTTCAGGATGTTAAGACAAACTAAAAGCACGAGCCAGAGTCTCGCGCCAGCTAAGGTCTTAGGACTTCAGGATGTTAAGACAAACTAAAAGCACGAACCAGAGTCTCGCGCCAGCTAAGGTCTTAGGACTTCAGGATGTTAAGATTAGAAACACAGGACTGGAAATGAAGGATTGGAATGTACTGCAGCTCCAATCAGTCATCTTGTTTCATTCGATCGGATCCCGGTTGTTTTCAATCAGTTTTTCATTGATTACTGATTTGAGACAAACAGGGCATAAACAATCCGTGATGTTTTCCATCGGCATGATTCTTGGGAGTTTCCCACACCAACAACCTTGCGTATAACAGGAAAACGAAATGCCACAATTCACACAAAGTTTATGTTTTTCAAGACCCGGAACATCATACTCTCCATTCAATGATGCATTTATTCCTGATAAATGAATAAGTTCTTCGTGTTGTATGATGGTAAAATGATTCAAAGAGATCGGTGAACGATAAGCCGGCCCATTCAAAACCATTGTGTGATACTCTCCTTGTTCCCCACAAAGGTCCAAACCATTTTCTTTTTCAAGTGCTTTGAATTCTTCTATCAGTTCCGGAGTAATTCTTCTTCCGAGGAATTTACGGTCCAAACGGGTTGATTTCACCATTGTCAGCAACACTTCAAAGCTGAACTTCAATAAAAGCTCCAGAATATCCATTCTTTTCATCTTCCAAAGCGGAAGAAAAGTTTCCATTCCGACAGCACGTGCACGATCACTGATCCAGTTAGAATTTCCATGCACTTCCGAAATATCTCCTGAAACTGCCACACTTATTCCAAGTTGATCTTTCAACTTACCCAATTGGATCTCATAATTTTCAGCAAATGGCTCCTGAATCTCCAAAAGAATATGAGGAATTCCCAAAGATTTGGACTGCAAATCCATCAGTTCTCGTGAATGCGCTCTGAATTCGGTTGTTTTAGAATGAAAAGTTACCAAAGCAGTAATCTCGTATCCTGCTTCTTTAGCCAATTGCAAAGCAAGATTACAATCCTTTCCTCCTGACCAAAGAACAAGCGCTTTTTCTTTCATTTGAGCGAAGATAGGTATTAGTTGTTTTAATTGCGAATTGCGTCCGATAGCTACCGGGATTGAAAACTGAAGAGTAATAAACTATGTGGCACGATCCAGAGTCTCGCGCCAGCAAATAAGAGTTAAATATGTTTACCGGTTGTTAAATTCATGTACAAACGTAACTATATCTATGCTTTATTTATGCTTTAATCATGCTATATTCTTGCTTCAATTATTCTTTATTCCTGTTTTATTAGCGAATAACCAACTTAGAACGATTCATTAATTGATCACCGACACTTACTTCAACGAAATAAATTCCAGCCGGCTGTGTCAGATCCAAATCTGAATTATAGAAGGATGTTCTTCCTGATTTCGAAACCGGCTCCAGGTTTTGCTGCAGAAGCACTTGTCCTAATTCATTGCGGATAGTCAAAACTGATCTATCTTCAGAATTGTCAGAAAATGTAATATGAACTTTACTATCGGAACTAGGATTGGGGTACAATTCAAAATCAGACTCATTTACCTGTATATAGTCCAAAGCCAATTCATTTCTAGTTCCGTCCAGGTCGGTTTGACTTAGTTTGTAATAAACCGATTCCCGTGTATTCTCCGTATCAAAGAAGGTATATGTTTTTGCTTCAGTAGAATTGACCGCTCCTTTTACCTTCGTCAGTTCTTTCCAATTTACTCCGTCAGCACTTGTTTCGATCGTGAAATAATCATTCCTTTTTTCAGATTGCACAGCCCAGGTCAATAAATTTCCATCGTTTCTTTTTTCAGCTTCAAAAGACAAAAATTCTACCGGTAATACCAACAGGGAGCAATTGCAGTTAATTTCCTGATTAGGAATTCCTGCCCCCTGAATGATTACCCCAATATTTACGCAATTCAGGTTAGAAACAGTCGCTTCATCACAACTTGGATTCGTTGTATACTGATATGCTTCCCCGTTGTTATTTACAAACGGATTCGTTGTTGTTACAGCAGATCCAGATCCACCGTTCAAAGGCAAGGCATAATATCCGTTAACTGCCGAATTATTGCAATAAATTTTTGTTTGAAGGGTATTCAAACCGCTATTTCCCGGTGGATTGCCAATGATTGCAATTTCATAATCAAATCGAACATTGTAATTGTAACCCCATGGACAATCAGTAGTGCTTACCACTATTGATTTAGGACATATGGATACAGAAACCGAATATCCGGCATTTGAATTGATAATGCATTGTGCATTCGACTGAATAGTTGTGAATAGGGGAAATAGAAATGTTAGAAAGGTTAGTTGCACTAAACTTGTACTCTTACGCATATTGAAATCTTAAATCGGGTGCAAAGGTACTATATTATGTATGCATTGCTTTTTTAATTCTTAGTTTCCAACTAATTTTCACGTTATACTAAATCGGTTAACTAAATGTTTACAAAATATTAAAATCTTCACAAGCTCATAAATTTTGCACAAAGAACAGGTGTCTATCAGGTCGTTAATTCCGGGTTTCAGACTCTCTTCTTTTGATCAACTCTTTTTCAGTCAGTTAACTATTTTTTACAACCTTTCAATTCAGGAAGTATCAATTGTAAAAACCGAAAATGAAACCTTTTCTGATCCTAATTCTTCTATCAGTCTCTTCCATACTGTGTTCTGCTCAACAATGGGGAACCTGTACTCTTTCACAATTCACAAATGAGGCGAACGATGTTGAAATCAATAACAACCAGGAGTCTTATACTACCGGATACATTACAGGTGAAACTGCCTTTAACACTTCTACTGTTGTTCCTTTTGCCCAGGGAAACGGGGATATCTATATTGCAAAATACAGTCCCACGGGTTCATTGATCTGGCAAAAAACCTTTGGAGGAACGTATTCTGATCGTGCAACTGACTTAGCTATTTGCCCGGACCAAAACATTGTTGTTACCGGTCAGTTCTTTGGCACTGTAAACTTTGGAGGTATCACGCTGAGTTCTTCAGTCAACTCCAAGGATATTTTCGTTTTAAAAATGGATCCGGCAGGAAATGTTCTTTGGGCCAGAAAAGAAGGTGGAAATTTGGCTGAGAACGCTTACGGAATAACTGCAGATCATCAAAACAATGTCATTCTTACCGGTCAGTTTCAAGGAACCTCATCTATTGGGAATAACACATTTACAAGCGCAATTGACCCGAACACCAATCAGCCTTCATTTGACTTCTTTATTTCTAAATACGACAGTAACGGGAATTCACTTTGGTCCCTGAATGGTTCAGCTGAATATGAAGACCGGGGTCTGGCTGTTGCAGTTGACAATCAAAATAACATCTTCTTTACGGGACAATTCTCCAAAGATTTGACCTTTGCATCAACAACTTATCTCAATCTGGGCTACAATATCGGATTTCTATGCAAGCTGAATCCATCCGGACAATTGCAGTTTTTCAATCAAATAAAAGC
>CAMPIU010000389.1 GCA_946886545.1 uncultured Flavobacteriales bacterium
CTTTAGAATCATACTTGATTTCTGCTCTTTCAATTTTCAGGGTTTTAAAAGTGATCGGTGACTTGGTTGTTGTCTTCGTTTCTTTTTTAGCCTTATCTTTTTTCTCTGCTGTTTGCGCAAATGTTCCAAATGAGATCAATGAAACCGCAAGAATTGCTATTACTTTCATGTGTTTTAGTTTTAACTATACAAGAATACGAACTCTTTTCTGAATGGTTGTTTAATTAACAAAAAATTAGCCAAAAATTCAGGAGGGAAATTTAATTATCTTCGTAAACCATTCAAACTTAGTTTCATGAAGTTTATTTTCTCTTGCATTCTATTTTTTACAAGCGGATTTTTGTTTTCACAAACACCCCGGCAATTAGATTCTCTCGAGCAGCTCATTCCTAAAAAACAAGGAAAAGAAAAAGTACAGCTGCTGAATGATCTCACCTTCTACTATTTCCGGTCTGACGCCAATAAAGCCATCCGATTCGGTTCGATATCTCTGAAACTGGCAAAAACATTAAACGATGAAACACTCTTAGCAAATACTTATAATGATTATTCCATGCCTTTCCTGACAACGGGAGATTTCCAAAAATCGGTAGAATTAAACAGGCTGGCACTTGAGATCCGGACACACTTGAAAGACACTGCAGGAATGATTTCCTCTTATGCGAAACTTGGAAACGGGTATTACGAATTAGCACAATACAAAAAAGCACAGGAATCCTACAATCAGGCAATATTCTATGCAAAGCTTAGCGGAGATGAAAACATCCTGCTTCAAATCTATCAAAACAGTGCAAATGTTCTCGAAACAAGCGGGTTCATCAAGGAAGCTCTTCAAATGCAATTGGATGTGAACGAAATTGCGCTTCGGACCAATAATAAAGCCGTTTTACTTACTAATTACGGAAACCTGGGTTCGTGTTACCAGAAATTAAAACAGTATCAAAAGGCCCGGGAAATGTACCTGAAAGCCGTTCCGATTGCACAGGAACTCAATCAAATGGAACAACTCTCCATGATCTATCAGGGTTTGGGCGTAGTCGAAAGAGCTGCTGGGAATACCGATTTGGGACTTAAACATTATCAAAGAGCTTTTAAACTCTACAAACAGCTGGATTCAAAAGTTGGAGAAGGAATCGTTGCTGTAAACATCGGGAATTCCTTTGCAGACCTGGGAAGTCTCGATTCTGCTTCTTATTATTTAAACTATGGACTCAAGCTCGTTAAAAACACTCATTCCTACAAGCAAATCCTGAATGCCTACCGTGGTTTGGCAGAATTGGAATCACGGCGGAAAAATTATCAGAAAGCAGCAGAGTATTTAACCCTTCAGAACAAGTACCAGGACAGTGTTTCTATTTTCCAGGGTAATGAAGTAATTACCGAAATGTTTGGAAAATATGAATTGGAGAAACACGAACGCGCTCTGGCGGAAAGTGAAGCCAAAAATGCGAAAAACCAGTTATACCAAGCCATTTGGATTGGAGTTTCAGCGGCACTATTCCTGCTTTTCATAATCGTTTTCCTGTTTTTCAGACACAAACGAAAAATTGCAAAAGAAGAGCTCATCCGCACCAAACAAGAAGAACACTATTTACGGGAAAAACAGTTAAATGAACAAAAATTGAGTATTTCAAGAGAATTGCATGACAATGTAGGTTCACAAATTACCTATCTTATATCTTCCATCGACAACCTTTCCTATCTCAATGAAGAAAATGGCTCACTGAATTCCAAATTACATGAGTTGAGTGATTTCGGACGAAACACCATGCAAGAACTTAGAAGTACTATCTGGGCAATGAATTCGGAGGATGGCAGCATCGAAACACTCTTAACCCGGATTGAAAGCATTAAAAGTAAAATCCCTCTATCACTTGAAATCGTGAATAATCTCAAGCGAAACTATCCGTTAAAATCCACGGAGCTGTTGAATCTTTACCGAATCATTCAGGAATCCATACAAAACACCCTAAAGCATGCAGAGGCAACTTCCATACGGATTTCCTTTGATGAAAAGCAAGATAACGCAAGCATTACCATAACAGACAACGGAAAGGGAATCAAAACAGAAAAAACGTCCGGAAACGGATTGCAGAATATGCGCTACAGGTGTGAACAGATTGGTGGCAGGTTTGAATTGGCAAGTTCTGAGAATACCGGAACCACTATTATCTGTACATTCGTCATCTGACGTATTGTTGTTTCAATGTTAAACATCGACCTTTGTAAAAAGACAAAAAAATGATCCGAATTGCAGTAGCAGAAGACAATGCTTTTTTAGCAAAATCCATCCAGGATAAATTAGCACTTTTTCCGGGAGAATTGAAGTTCAAATTTCACGCCTTCAACGGAAAACTATTTCTGGAAAAGTTGGCAGAAGACACTACTGTTGATGTGGTATTGATGGATATTCAAATGCCTGAAATGGACGGAATAGAAACTACACGGATTATTTCGGAACGTTTTCCCCAGATCAAAGTCATCATGCTGACAGTATTGGATGATGAAGAATCTATTTTTCAGGCAATTTTGGCAGGAGCAAACGGTTATTTATTGAAAGATGAAAATCCGCGTGTGCTATTGGAAAGTATTCTATCCATTGTGGAAGGAGGAGCTCCCATGTCGGCAGGAATCGCTTCCAAAGCACTGAGATTGCTGAGAAATCCATTGAAGCCGGCAGAGATAAAATGTGAAACCGAAAAACCAGAACTTTCACTTAGGGAAATTGAGGTTTTAAATCAGTTGAGCAAGGGCATGGATTATAAACAAATAGCGGAAAACCTGATTATTTCACCCTCAACTGTGCGCAAACACATTGAAAACATTTACGGAAAATTGAAAGCACACAATAAAATCGAAGCGGTTAAAATTGCTCAAAAACACCGCATCATAGACTAATTCCGAGTTTAATTTCACACTATTGGGTAAATTAGAATCGAAGAGATTTTCAATTCGGAATTCGCAATTAGGCATTCTTAATTACCACGCAACCGCCATATCCAGAACTTCCCGGATCGAATCATAAGTATTATCGCGGATCATTTCCCATTCTTCTTTTTCAATCCAGATTGCCTGAGTTATCGACTCTTCTTCCTGGGGAAACAAATCCATTGGACCGGAATAATTCAATGCGTACCACCAATTCTTTTTAATAGTGGCTCTTCCCATATAAGAATAGGTATGAAAAGTAATTCCCAGCAAATGGTCAATTACCGGACCTTTAATTCCGCATTCCTCCTCAATTTCTCTGACTGCAGCTTCCCAAGGCTGTTCATTTGCATCCAATTTTCCTTTCGGAATATCCCACACTCCATGTCGTTCAATAAATAAATACCGCCGATCACACTTTACTATCCCTCCGGCAGCGTCCATAAATTCGTACGCATGAAAAACCTGATTGAATGCCAATTCAAAATCTTCATAAACAACTAATAAACAAAACTTTGAAGCTGAAAAATCAAACTGATCCAAGAGCTTTGACAAATCATTTTCTAAAGAATTCAGAACCAAATCATATTCTTTAGAGG
>CAMPIU010000390.1 GCA_946886545.1 uncultured Flavobacteriales bacterium
TCTGGATGCAGTAATCATTGATAAATTCAACGGTTCAAAATGCCTGGATCATTTCATGCAGTACTTGTATGAGGAATTCTACATCAAAAAGAATCGCGGGTTTACAGAAACGGAATTCCAGGATGCGTTGGAGAAATTCCTGGGACAGGATATGGATTATTTCTTTGATAAGTATGTAAATGGTACTGAAGTTCCAAACTACAGAGATGTGTTTGGAAAGATCGGAATGGATGTGATCTATAACGGAAGGCCAACAACTTCTTTCGGGGCATCACTTTCCCAGGAAGGAGGAAACTGTATGGTAAAAGGAATCCGTGCCGGAAGTGCGGCTGAAACAGCAGGATTGAGCGTAGGAGATGAAATTATTGCAGCAGATGGAATACGTGTGAATAACAGTGCTGTTGAAAGCTACGTAGGCAGTTTGGGAGAGGGTGAAACCTGTAAATTATTGATTGCAAGAGATGATGTGCTATTGGAATTGACGGTTCAAATGACACTTTACGAAAGACCATCATTTAAACTGGAGCCGAATGGAACAGCTAAAAATAAGCTGGATTATTGGTTGAGATCAACTAACTGATTCAATAAAATAACAGGGGCGGGGCATTCGAAGATTGTCCCGTTTTTTTGTGACTATTTTCTCCCCCGTGGAGCAGATTTCTTTCCTCTTGAGTTATTTGTTGACTTACCACCTGGTTTACTTCCGAAAGAACGAGGTTTTTGCTGCGAGTTTTTCTTCTGCTGAACAGGTGCTTTTTTCTTTGCAGGGCTTGGTTTGCTTTGTGTTTTTTCAGCTTCACCTGTAGAATTTTTCAGCAATTCATTCATGATCCGCATTTCGGACTCGGTTAATTCGCGCCATTCACCCAATGGAATTCCTTTGAGTTCAATGTTCATGATACGTGTTCGCTCCAGTTTGGTCACATTATAACCGAAATACTCACACATTCTGCGAATCTGCCGATTCAATCCCTGAACAAGGATAATCTTGAAAGCGTTGGTGGAAATCTGTTCTACAACGCATTTTTTTGTGACAACGCCTAAGATCGGAACTCCGGCAGCCATTCGTTCCACAAATTCAACCGTGATTGGCTTATCTACCGTAACAATGTATTCCTTCTGATGCTGATTTCCCGCCCGCAGGATTTTGTTTACGATATCTCCATTCGTTGTCAGGAAAATCAATCCTTGCGAATCTTTATCCAATCTCCCGATGGGAAAAATACGTCTTGGGTGCCCGATATAATCCACAATGTTATCTTCAACCCCTTTTTCTGTCGTACAGGTAATTCCTTTGGGTTTGTTCAGAGCAATGTACAAATCGTCTTCCTGGGCTTTTCTTTGGATTGTATGACCATTGACAACAACTGTGTCTCTTGGGAAAACCTGTGTGCCGATTTTAGCACGTGCACCGTTAATGAACACGGATCCTTGTTCAATGTATTTATCGGCTTCTCTTCGCGAGCAATAACCGCTATCGCTGATAAATTTGTTTAATCGGATCGATTCGTGCATGACACTTTTATTAAAAAAACAGATTAGAATGCGAAGTTAGCTTATTCTGTCCGATCTCTTTACTGGATTCAGACTTATATGAACTTATTTAAAGCTGAACACTAATTGTAAACTCACCTTTTTTTTCACAGGTAGTAATATCTTTATTTGTAGTGTATTGCATACAATTATTCACACATTGCATAATAGTGTCCAACTCTGCTGTAGTAAATTCTTTTTGAGAGTTGATTTGATAAACAGCTTCCTGTGACTCAGGTTGTAACTTCAGAACCAGAACAGAAAGTGTTTCGGCATTGATTTTTTTTGAATAAGTTACAAAGCCATCTAACGTAAATTCAACTACGATCTCTTTTTGGTCGGTCGCAAATTCAAAACTGAGATCCGAACCCAGATTCTTTTCAAACAACAGGTTGTTATTGGAATCTGAAATAGTAATAACACCGTTTTTCTTGTTGCCGGTAATCTTTCCGGTTAAACGATTGATATTTCCTCCTAAATGAGTGATTTCAATAGCGTAATTCAGTGGTTTTTGATACTGATCCAATGAAAACCAATACTCGTGAGTTTTGTCTTCCAGGATCGTTTGGTGTAAAATCTGGCCATAAATGACAGGGCAGCCCAATAAGGCAATCAAAGTAATTATCGTTTTCATACAAGTTTAAGTTATGCAGCAGCGCTATAAAAGTAATGCCAAAATTGAAATGAACAAGAAAGCCGTCTCCGATAATTATCAGGCGACGGCTGGTCTTTTACGTTAGAAGGGTTCTACTTAATTGCCCCAACACATAATTTCATACGTAATACGCGTTTTGCAGCTACATCTACAATTGCTTTGAAAGCTGCATCAGAACGGTATTTTGCTAGGATTTCACCATGAGATTTCATACAATCCAAAGGCATTAATAAAATATCAACACCTGCTTCAATAGCTTTTACACTGTTTCCTTTTACGGCAGTAACTCCGCCCATGTTCATTGCGTCAGTTACTACCAGTCCTTTAAAACCAAGTTCTTTACGAAGTAAGTCCGTGACGATCACTTTTGAACAAGTGGCAGGTAACCCGTTGGTATTGTATTTCGGATTATTTACAACTGCTAAGTGACCAATCATGATGCTTAAAACTCCTTTTTCAATCAGGCCAGGGTAGGTAGGTACTTCTTTCAATTCACCATCAATTGCCTGAAGTGATTTGTGTGTGTCACCGGAAACTAAGCCGTGTCCCGGGAAATGTTTGGCAGTAGCAATGATTCCCTGTTCCTGCATGCGTGCTATGAAAGCATTCGACCACGGAACATTGTTTGCTTCTACTTTCGCGAATCCTCTGTAACCAACTGTTCCGTTCTTCGCTAAATCAACAACCGGAGCAAAATTGTAATTGATTCCGATTGCTTTTAAAGTAGCGGCAATGGTATCAGCACATTGATTCACCTCTGCAAGAGAAGTGATTTCATTTGCTTTTTTAACCGGTGAAGAACCGGATATTTTGCGGTTAAACAAACTTGGTTCGGCATCAGCGCTATACAAGAATCCCGGATTTCCATTTTTCCCGTTCAATTCATTAAATTCCTTAATCCAGGATGTGAATTCCGTTTTGCTTCCGTTCAACATCAAAACACCACCGATCACACGTCTGTTGATTAATGCTTTGATAGAGTTTGGAGTATTTCCTAATCTTCCAACGGCAGGCATGATTAATTGTGCAACAATAGCCGTATCATCCAGGGTTTTAAACAGATTTTCCACATCTTTATCCAAATCTGCATTGTCACTTAAATAATCTGTAAGCTTGAACGTGTGTTTTATTTCGGGAAGTTGAGGAACTTTTCGTTCTTCTTTTTGAGGTTCTGCTTTAGCTCCCTCGGCATTTTGTCCGCAAGCCTGAAGCAATAAAACCGAGCAAGCGCAAATTGTAATCCAATGTTTCATTTCTACTTTTATCATAGTTCCTGCAAATGTAAGCCGAAAGTTTCTTAAGATAATTGTTTGCAGCCTCACTTATAAAC
>CAMPIU010000391.1 GCA_946886545.1 uncultured Flavobacteriales bacterium
ATTCAAAAGCGCCTGAAGATTCAGTTCTGCTACAATCTTTTCGATCACTGATTTGTTGAACCCGTTTTTTGTTTCAGGATAACGGTAACGCGCCATTTCCAAAACCTCGCGAACAGTAAAATTGGAAGCAATCATGCTTTCCTGGTGCATATAAGCCCTGTACTTCGATAAATCATCCAAGGTCCAGTCTTTCAGTTCTTTTCCATAATATGAAATGCTTCCTGAACTTGGTTTCAATCCGTTTGAAAGCAGTTTCACCAAGGTACTTTTGCCTGCTCCGTTCGGACCAAGAATAACAATAAACTCTTCCTGATCAGTTTTAAAACTAAGCGGCTTGAGGATTTGTTTTTCCTTTACTGTGAATGCTATGTTTTCCGCTTCTATCAAACCGAGAATTTACGTTTGTGTTTAAAAATGATTGCTATGAAAACCGGAGTTCCCATCAAGGCAGTAATAATCCCAATCGGGACTTCTGTCGGAGGCAAGATCGTGCGCGAGATCATATCTGCCCCAGAAAGAAGAATTGCTCCGAAAAAAGCACTGAATGGCAAGAGTAATTTATGATCGGGTCCGGATACAATCCGGATAATATGAGGAACCACCAAACCGATAAACCCGATTACTCCGGCCATTGAAACTGCTGATCCCACCATACAGGTTGAGCAAATAATTACCAGGAGTTTAATCGTTTTCACTTTGTAGCCCATGTATTGTGCATTGCTTTCTCCCAATGCAAGTACATTCAGACTCTTTGCCCGGAAGAAGATGAGGATCATCGGAACAATAGTGAAAACAGCCAATAGCAAGACCGAATCGTTGTTTGCAGATCCTAAGCTTCCAAGTGTCCAAAAGGTCAGGTCCCTTAATTCATCATCTGTCGCAAAAAAGGTTAGCAAACCCGTTAATGCAGCAGTGAGTGCGTTCAATGCAATTCCGGCCAGTATCAGTGTGAGTGAATTGATCTCGCCATTGCTTAATGACAAACGATAAACAATAAATGCCACAATGGAAGCACCGAGAAAGGCAACGATAGAAAGGGAAAGTCCCTCGCTGAAAATAATCAACCAAGGGACTAATCCACTGAACAAAATGAATAGTGAAGCGAATAAGGATGCACCCGTTGAGATCCCGATTAAAGCGGAATCTACCAAAGGGTTTCGGAAAATTCCCTGTAGTGCAGCACCGGATACCGCCAAACCTGAACCAATTAAACAGGAATAAACAGCTCTCGGGAATCGAATATTGTAAACTACATGATATTCAACCTCGCTTATCTTCAGATCAGTCTGTATGCCGATCTTCTCCATTAAACTGCCAAAGACATGGGAAATCGGGACATTAACATTCCCTACTGACAGGTTTACCATAAAGCAAACTATCAGTAAAACCAATAGCGAAAGACCTATTATCCCTTGTCTTGACATATAACTTTTTGAACTATTTTATCTCTTCCAATTCTTTGTTCAATTCAGTAAGGGCTTCAGCCACCCGTGGACCAAATCCACTCAACAACTGGCCATCCATTTGAATCAATGATTTATTTTTTCCTGCATTAGTTGCCATTACTCCCGGAACATGGAAGATTCCGTCAGGTCCCAAACTCTGAGCCCCTGATGTAAACATTAGAATCACATCCGGATTTGCCGCAATAACAGATTCACTCGTTAGAGGTTTAAAATCCGTGAATCCCTTTCCAGCATTTTCTCCTCCGGCCAAAACGATCATCTTTTCAAGCGGAGTATTTTCTCCGGCAACCATCAAAGTTCCCGCACCTCTTGCATAAACGAATAATACTTTTGGCTTTTTAGTAAGTTTTGAAAGGTTCTTAATATCTGAATCAATGTCAGAAATGATTTTCTTCGCATCATCTGATTTTCCCAGCCATTTTGCTACTTCCTTTACCAAAGACTTCGAATCTTCCACACTATTCGGATGTTTGAAAGTCACCAATTCGATCTTTGCCTGTTTCAATTTTGATTTCAGATCCGGGGAAACCTCATCTTCCAACATCACTACATGTGTCGGATTCAGCGCAAGTAAACTTTCAATTGCCAGTTTGCGAACGTGTCCCAGATTTGTGAGCTTCTCAGTTGCTGCAGGATAAGTACTGGTTACATCAACACCAATGAGTTCCTTTTGGGAACCCACTGCGTAGATGATTTCTGTTACTGATCCGTTTAGAGATACGATTCGTTTCTCTACGACTTTCTCGTCTTTCTTTTCTTCCTGATTTCCACCTGAACTGCAGGAAGTTGTCAATGTTAAAAGAGCAAGAAATAAAAAACCAATTTTTTTCATCTTATTTTCGATCAGAAGATTAATGTTGTATAAGAAGACGTTGAGTTGTAGTCGCTGTTTCGTTAGAAACCTGTACCAAGTACATCCCGTTTGTAAAGTCTGCTGTTGAAATATTCATCGCTTCCAAAGCATTTGAAGCGGTTGTACTTTCAAATACTAACTGACCTGTGATATTCAATACCTTCACTGTTGCATTTGATTTGGAATCAATCATCACAGTAACATGATTTACCGCAGGATTAGGAAAAATACCTGAAATCAATTCCTGGTTTTCCGACACATTCAAAGAAGCCACTTTTTCTTTTTTGAAAACCGTTTTACCCAAACTGCTTCCCGAAAAACCTGTCATGATCAACCTCCAATAATCTCCGTCAACATCCTTCACGAAGTAAACCAGTGAATCTTCAATCGTATAAACTCCTGCATATGTTTTCCAGTCGTATCCGATCGTATTGATATCTTCTGAATAAGTTGCATTTCCGAAGGACATGTCTGTTTCAGGATTATTCACCGAGTGAACTTCAGCAACTTCTACTCCTACATTGTGCAAAACACCCGTTACCATGTTATATGGATAAGGAGCTCCGTTATTCGCAGCATATTGTGTGAATAATAAATCCCAAGCTACAGAAGCAGGTTCTCTGTCAACAACCGTTCCGCTTAATGGATAATACACATAGTTTTTCGTTGCATACGGAGTAATAGATACTGTAGCAGAAGCTGTTCCCGAATGGTCCGCATTCGAATAATTCACTGTATATTCCGAATTCATGAAAGACAATGAAACCGTGAACAATTTACAAGAACCATTGGAGTATTTGATAGCGAAAACGCGGTTAGCAACAATTCCTGTGTGATTTACCGCATCATAATTTCCCCAACCATAATCCGTTCCACCTGCACTTGCCTGATTCAAAGCACCTGTACTCCAGGTAATCTCAGAGTTATAAAGTGGTGTCCAGGTTGATAGACCGCTCGTATCTACAGTCGCCAAATCTGTCCCATCAGTTCCCGGAATTGCATAAACTGCTCCAATTTTATTATTGAAAATAATAGAAGCAGCTAAGGGATTTGAAGGACTGATAGAAGTGGCAAAACCTAAATCCCAGTTGTTTGCAGCCTGAGCTGTTCCCTGCTCGTCATTTTGCAGACTGTACCAGATATTATTTGCATATCCGGCCCCCATAGATACTGAGTCGCTTACCAACCTG
>CAMPIU010000392.1 GCA_946886545.1 uncultured Flavobacteriales bacterium
AATTTGGATGATATTCCTTTTGTAGCAAAAGAATTGCTGGAATACATCGGAAACAGGAAAGTAGTGGCATTTTACGCAGAGATGGGGACAGGGAAAACGACGCTTATTTCTGCCATTTTGCGCGCCATGGGAATCGAATCGTTGGAAGGTTCTCCGACCTATTCACTGGTGAATTCGTATGAATCACCGTATTATGGAGAAGTTATGCATTTCGATGTCTATCGCTTGAACTCCTTGGAAGAGGCAATGGATGCGGGAGTAGAGGAGTTACTTTATTCAGGTGCTTATTGTTTCGTGGAGTGGGCAGAGATCGTGGAGCCTTTATTGCCCGATGATGTGGTGAAGGTGAAGATTACGATCAACAAACAGGGAGAGCGTTTGATCCGTATCGATTAGAGTAGGCTGTTCCAAGTACTATATTCATGAATTTTGATTTTGGAGATCCCGATAGTTATAAGGACGAGTGTTCGCTAATTTGCAAGCAGACTCTATTAGTGTTTTGATTTTTAGCTGTTTATAGTTTTTGTTTGAGATAATTTCTTTCTGCATTTTTTTGCCTGATCTGCCTGAAACTTTTGTTTGGAGTCTTTATGTATAGCATCATCCATATCCATATTTTTCGTATCTTCGTTTGGCTAAAATTGGACGCAGACTATGGTAAAGGACCCGGAATTACTCAAACAACTTTTGAAAGGAGGCAATATTCTTCCAATGGAGGAAATGCTTGAGATTGCTAAGAAAAAAGGCCGATTAGTCATTGGAATTCCAAAAGAGTTAAGTTTCCAGGAACGCAGGGTTGCGTTGGTTCCCGAAGCAGTTTCATTTTTAGTTGCAAACGGACACGATGTACGTGTTGAAAGAGGGGCCGGTGAGTCCAGTAAGTTCAGCGACCGCGAATATTCTGAAGCCGGGGCAGAGCTTTGTCCGTCAAACAGAGAAATTTTTGAATGCGATATTATTTTGAAAGTCACACCTGCTTCGGAAGAAGAGGTTGACCTGATGAAAGGAAATCAGACTCTGATCTCCGCGCTGCAATTGAGTATTCAGCCTAAGAGCATTCTCCAGAAATTAATTGAAAAGAAAGTAACCGCCATTGCCTGGGATTACATCCGCGATGAGCAGGGAGTTTTTCCGGTTGTTCGTACTATGGGTGAGATCGCAGGAACGACTTCTATTTTGATTGCAGGTGAGTTATTATCTTCATTTAACGAAGGAAAAGGGATCATGCTTGGAGGAATTGCAGGTGTTCAGCCTACAGAGGTTGTTGTACTGGGAGCAGGAACGGTAGGTGAATTTGCGACCCGTGCGGCACTTGGTTTGGGAGCTTCCGTAAAAGTTTTCGATAATAGTTTATCCCGTTTGCGTCGTTTGCAGAATGATTTGGGTTCCCGGATCTACACATCCGTATTGCAGCCGAAAGTACTTGCAAAATCCATTATGCGTGCTGATGTTGTTATCGGTGCTATCCGTTCGCCTTTGGGACGTACACCATGTGTTGTCTCGGAGGAAATGGTTGAGAACATGAAGGAAGGTTCTGTTATTGTAGATGTGAGTATCGATCAGGGAGGATGTTTTGCAACTTCGCGCGTAACCAATCACAATAATCCGACATTCGTGAAACATGGAGTAGTTCATTACTGTGTTCCCAATATTGCCTCACGCGTTCCGCGAACAGCATCCTTTGCTCTATCCAATATCTTCTCACCGATCCTGATGGATATGGGCGAATCGGGAGGTTGCCTGGATTTGATCCGCAACGATCATGGATTTCGCTCAGGAGTATATATCTATAAAGGAATTCTCGTAAGTGAAGTGCTTGGACGTGTTTTCGATCTGAAATACAAAGACATTGACTTACTGATGATGGGCTTGAAGGGGTAAAGCCAGAGAGAGAATGAAAACGAGAATGATGATTTAATACCTCATTCTGCTTCTGTTTCTCATTCTGTTACCCACCGCGTTTATTTCCTTTGTATTTCACCTTCTTATTTGTCCACTTGTAGCGCTTCTTGTTGAAGTTTTCTTTTCCCCGGCTACCGGAATTGAACTTGTAAACAAAACCTACATTGTGCTGCAAATATCCTCCGCCTGCCAAAGTACCGCCGGTCAATGCGAATTTACCCGATGTCTGAAGCTGGAAGCCTAAACCCCGAAAAAAGAACAGATTTACGCCAAGACCAACGTTACCGGTTAAGCTGCTTACACCAGCCATTGGAGTGCGCTGCGTCATTCCAATTCCTAATGAAACATAAGGATCAATCCAGCGTGGGGTAATTAACGGATAAAAGCTGTATTTACAATTCAGGTCAAGAGCTAAAAAAACACCGGAACGATTGATGGAATCGTTGATCAGTTTTCCCGCACGATAGGTTACGAATGCTCCTGAAAATTCTGCACTCAATCCGTATTTAAAGTATTTGTCGACAAAAAGTCTGGTAGGAAAGTACTCGTAATTCCATGACTGTGCCACATCGAAAGGCTGACATAAACCACGGCCATCATCTTCAACAGCTGTCCAACTCACACCAATCATCCAGGAATACGGTTTCCGATTTCCTAAAACATGTGGTTGAGCATCAGCGGAATTGGCGACAAACAAAAAAGTTAAAAGCAAGACTGCGTGAAGTAAAGTCTTTTGAATTGGCATGAATCGAGTCTGTTAATTTGCCTCAAATGTATATAGCTTATCTGAATATCCCGCATTTTTTTTGAAAAATGTTGGTATCTTAGCCAAAACTGAAACGGGTGATAAGCAACAAATTAGGACTAAAATGGCCTGAGACAACTTATGTATGGGAGAAGGATTTAGTTCGCAAGGTTAATTTCCTAAATCTGATTGGTTCTTTCAATATTGTTGCTTCACTGATCATATTTAATCTCATTGGTTTTCAATCCTTAAACATCCATTTTTTTATTGCACTAGGTCTTGCTTGCTGTGTCATTTTATTGAATTATAAAGGGAAATATATCCTCGGATCATACCTCTTTTTTGCAATTGGGGTTTATCTTTTGGGAGTTGCTGCCCTGTATATGCAATTGGAAAGTAATGTGATGATGTATTTTTTTCCCTTAACACTTTCCATTGTCCAGATCTATGGTAAAAAAGAGTTGTTTGGACATCTGATTATTTGGTCTCTTGTTTATTCTCTAACAATTGGTTTCCTGGTGATCTTTGGACCAGATTATTATCTGACAACAATCGAACCGGAACTGATGGCCAGGTTGAAAGTATTTAACGGGCTTTTTGCATACTTCTGCGGATTAATGCAGATTATGGTGATCACTTGGCTGAATATCAAACAGGAAGAGCAAATTAAGCAGGTAATTGAAGAGAAGCGCCTGCTTTTGGCGGAGTTGTATCATCGGGTGAAAAACAACCTGAACATTGTCACCAGTTTGATCAATATCAGAAAAAACAATTCAGATTCGCAGGAAGTGATAGATGCCCTGGAGGATTGCAGGGGAAGGGTTTATTCCATGGCTTTGGTCCATCAACAAATGTATTC
>CAMPIU010000393.1 GCA_946886545.1 uncultured Flavobacteriales bacterium
TAGCTTTTGTTCTTATCGGATTTATTATCGGAGATGTGTCTAAGTTCAATCGTTACCGCAGGCAATTAGAGGCATCGAGGGAGGAAGCAGAATTTCACAGTAAGGCAAAACAACGTTTTCTTTCCAATATGAGTCATGAAATTCGTTCGCCTTTACAAACCATTGTCGGATATTCTGAGTTGCTGATGAACGAACCCGGATACGACAAATCTAAAATCGAAGTGGTTTCGAAGGCTTCTGAGCACTTGTTGCAGGTTGTCAATGAAATACTGGATTATTCGCGCATTATTTCTTCCAATTTTAAAATAGATAAGAAACCGTTCCACTTAAAAGCAATGATTGATGAAGTTGCGGATTTATCTGCTTTTCAATGTAATCAGAAAGGAATCCAATGGATCTTTCAAACAGATGAATTTGAACAAGGTGATTCAGTAGTGATTTCCGATTCATTTCGCTTGAAGCAAATTTTGATCAATATCATAAGTAATGCGGTGAAATTTACTCAGCAAGGTTCTGTTTCATTAACTGTTCAACTGAAGGATAACCCGAACAATCTGGAGGTGTTCTTTACCATTTCAGATACGGGAATAGGAATGGATCCGAAAGATCTGAAGCTTGTTTTTCAGCAATTCGAACAAGCTGGAAATGCGCCGATTCAGTCCGGAACAGGGTTGGGGCTAAGTATCGTAAAAGAACTGGTGGATGCTCTGAAAGGTAAAATGAGGGTAAAAAGTGCACTGGGAAAAGGAACTGAGTTTAAACTTCAGTTCTCTTTTGAAAAAGCACGATCAATCGAATTACAAACTGCAATTAATAATATGGAAGAACCCATTGAATTGGATGGAGTAGTATGGATTGTGGATGACGATCCGCTTATATTGAAATTGTGTGAACAGTTATTGAAACAGCAGAATTTGAAATTCAGGGGATTTAATGATCCCGGGGAATTGTTGGAGACAGAGTGGGATGAAAATGTGAAGGTAATATACGCAGATGTACGTATGCCGGGAATAAGTGGAATTGATCTATGTTCTCAACTTAGAAAACGCGGTCATAAGGATGTGAAGATTATTGCGCTTACAGCCCAGGTATTACCTGAGGAAAAGGAATTGTTCATTCAAAGCGGATTCGACGAAATTGTTTTGAAACCATTTAAAAGTCATGAGTTTTATGCACCTATTCGTGGAATTGGTAAGCAGGGAAAAGAATTTGATTTTTCTGCATTGAGGACTATGATTCCGGATGAAGCGGATTTTAAAGAAATCAGGCTGCAGTTTATTTCTGATTCAAAGTCTGATTTGGAGGCTATCAAAACAGCTTTAACAGAACAAAATACACAGGATATTTTGTTGTTGGTTCACCGCCTGGCCGGAAGGTTCGGGCAAATGGGATCCCGAAGTTTAGCACAAAGATTGAGAGAGTTGGAAATCCAGCTGAAAAACGCAACCCGAGGTGTAGTTTTTTATGAGGTAAGGGAGATTGTTCCGGAATTGGAAGAAGCCATCAAAGGAATCTAAGACCTTGCTATTGCTGGCCAAATAGACAGATGTCTATCCATCATTCACTTTGGAATTGTTTAATCCAACTCATATTTCTCCATTTTACTATAAAGGGTTTTCCTGTCAATATTCAAAAGCCTGGCTGCCTTTGTTTTGTTATATCTGGTTTGAACCAGGGCATTTAAGATGAGCTCGCGTTCATTGTTCTCCTGGACCAGTTTTAAGTTGTTCGGATTGCTTGTATGTGCACGCGAGATCATTTCTTCGGGAAGTAAGTCGATCCCGATTTCGTCAGTCTTACTTAACAGAACAGAACGTTTGATTACATTACGCAATTCCCGTAAGTTTCCCGGCCAATCATATTTTTTGAATACTTCGATGATCTCGGGAGAAAGACGTTTTACGGAACGATCTAATTCGTTGTTTGACTGTTCTACAAAGTACTGGATGAAAAGTTCCAGGTCAACTCCTCTTTCCCGAAGTGCAGGCATTTGAATTTTGAATTCATTGATCCGGTGATAAATATCTTCTCTAAAATTTCCTGCCCCGATTTCCTGGAGCAGGTTCTCATTTGTTGCACTGATAAGACGAATATCGATAGGAATGCTCTTTCCGCTTCCAACCGGTTCGATCGTACGTTCCTGGAGTGTCCGGAGCAGTTTGATCTGAACATCATAACCAAGGTTTCCAATTTCATCCAGAAACAAGGTGCCGCCATTGGCTTTTTCCAATACGCCAACTTTATCCTGCAAAGCACCGGTAAAGGAACCTTTGGCATGACCGAATAACTCACTTGCTGCTAATTCTTTGGAAAGAACTCCGCAATCAACTGCTACAAACGGTCCATTGCCCCGTTTACTTTGATTGTGGATGGAACGAGCAATGTGTTCCTTTCCTGTTCCGCTTTCCCCGATTATCATTACGGACATTTCTGTGGGAGCGACCAGGTCAACATATTCATATAATTTTTTTGCTATCGTACTTTCGCCCTTTATAAAAGCTGTTTTAGTTGACGAATTATTAGATACCTGAGGATTAGGCAGTTTTTTTTTGGTAAGTGCCGATTCAATCACCAGCAATAATTCATCCGGATTTATTGGTTTAATGATATATTCAAACGCCCCGGATTGAATGGATTTTACGGCAGTCCTTACATCATCGAATCCGGTTATGATCACAACCGGAAGAATTGGGAAATGAAGTCCCATCTTTGAAATGAGATCCAGGCCGATCCCATCGGGTAAGCGATAATCCAAAAGCAACAACTCAAATTTTTCTGAGTTCAATAATTTTTCACCTGATTGGAGGTTTGGGGCAGTGCTTACTTCATAACCTTTCTTGTTCAGAAAAGTAGTTACAATTTTTGCGAAAGTCGGATCGTCTTCAATTAACAGGATCTTTTTATCCAAAGCTTTTGTGTTGTGATTCCTAATAAAAATAAGAAAGGTCAAGCAAAAGCAAGACCTTTCTTATGATTATTTAATGAAAAACAGGTTATTTAATAACTGTTCCGTCTTCATTGAATTTTACTACATTCAATTCGGATTTAGCATTCCATAATTCAACTTCGTAATAAGGTTTTTCAGTTTTATTTTTTACGATGTAAGCATTTTTAGCTGTCCATCCCTGAAACGCGTCTTCAGTAAGAGATTTTCTTACAGCTGCCGGTAACTCTTCCAATTTGATTTTTACACGATCCGGATTGCTTGCATCAATGATTTCTGTTTTTGGAGCTTTAGCGGTTTCAGTTCCTGTTTGAGCATTTGCGAATACTGTTGTTGTAATTGCTATTACTGCGATAATTAACTTTTTCATGGTACTTATTTTTAAAGATTCTGTAGTCTCAATTAGAAATATGATGCCAGTCGTTTAATTCAAAATTCAAAATTCTGAATTGAAAAGTTTAAAATGCTGATTATTAGGTTTTTAAGCTGTTTTTAATGAAGGTGGATTTGGAAAATATAATCTAAGGTGAAAAACAGAAAACGTGGATTAAATC
>CAMPIU010000394.1 GCA_946886545.1 uncultured Flavobacteriales bacterium
TTTTTAAGTTGGTTTGTTAAGTATAACTAAGACGATCAGAGAATCAATTCCCACTCTCCAAACGTTTCTGGCGCTGCATCGGGTTTTCGTTGCTTTGTTTTTGCTGGAACAACTGGAAACGTGTTGGTTTTGAAGCAGGAGGGAAGGAGTTGTTATTCACATCACAATCTGCTGTTTCCAAAAAAGGATCCAATTGAAAGGAAACCACCGGTTTGTCGAAGATTAAAACTTTGGTTACCGTGATATCATCCATTCTCCAAATCTCAGCCGGAATGCGAACTTCCTGCGTAGAACCGTCTTCAAATTTTGCTTGGATAATCAGTGGAGTTACCAAACCGCCTTTGTTTGTGAAGGCCAATTCATAGAACTGTTTTTTGGAATCCAAGAGTTTCTTTTGTTCGGGAGTTAATTTTGCCTGGAAATCATCGTATTCCTTTTTATCCAAACGATCTACTTTGTAAATATCTCTTTTCGCATAAAAATCATCGATTGTAGTATCTCTTTCGTTTACCGTTTGCTTGATGGATTCTTTGTTTCGAATATCACCGATGAATTGAGGTTGCGAATCAGCCGCTTTTTTGCTTTCCGCTTTCTCCACTTCCGGATTATTTGAATTCAATTCGAACTGTTTCACATAATCAAGAGATACATCGACATATTCCGTTGAATAAAACCAGCCTCTCCAGAACCAATCCAAATCCACTCCGGAAGCATCTTCCATTGTGCGGAACAAATCAGCTGGGGTCGGGTGTTTGAATTTCCAACGCTCACAATAGGTTTTGAAAGCGAAATCGAATAATTCCCTTCCCATCACAGTTTCACGCAGAATATTCAAAGCAGTAGCCGGTTTTCCGTACGCGTTGTTCCCAAATTGCCAGATAGATTCGGAATTGGTCATAATCGGGGAAATGAATTTTTGATCTCCACGCATGTAATCCGTGATCATAGCAGCCGGACCTCTCCGTGAAGGATAACCGCGTTCCCATTCCTGTTCTGTCAGGTATTGAACAAAGGTATTCAATCCTTCATCCATCCAAGACCACTGGCGTTCATCCGAATTGATAATCATCGGGAAAAAGTTATGTCCGACTTCATGAATAATTACACCCCACATGCCATATTTTGTCTGCTCAGAGTAGGTTCCGTCTTCATTGGGGCGACCGCCGTTGAAACAAATCATCGGGTATTCCATCCCAATCTGATTGGAGTGAACAGAAATTGCAACCGGATAAGGATAATCGATCGTGTATTTTGAATAAGTTTGAATTGTATGAGCTACCAGTTTCGTAGAATATCGTTCCCAAAGCGGATTTCCTTCTTTCGGATAAAACGACATGCATAAGATGTTCTTTCCTTTTACGATCGTATTTTGAGCATCCCACATGAATTTTCGGGAAGTAGCGAAGGCAAAATCGCGTACATTTTTCGCTTTAAAGGTCCAAGTTTTAGTAGCTGTTGCTTTGTTCTTTTCCGCGTTTTCAGCTTCAGCCTGAGTCACAATCAAAACCGGAGTATTAGACGTTTTCGCTTTCTACATGCGTTGTTTTTGCTCAGCTGTCATTACGGAAGCACCATTTTGTAATTCACCTGTGCCAGCTACAATGTGATCTGAAGGAACTGTAATTGATACTTCATAATCTCCAAATGGTAAGGTAAATTCCCCTTTACCCAAAAACTGTTTGTTCTGCCAGCCTTCTACATCATTGTAAACACACATTCTCGGAAAGAACTGTGCAATCGTATATAAATAGTTGTTGTCCTTTTCAAAGTATTCGTAACCGGATCTTCCTCCGAATTTCATGCGATCATTGATGTTGTACCACCATTTGATTTTGAATGAAATACTTTGTTTTGGTCCGAGCGGTTTTGCCGGATCGATCCTCATCATTGTTTTATTGATCGCGTACCGCATTTTCTCTCCGTTTACAGTAGCTACCATTTCGATGTTGAATCCACCTTCAAAAGTCATTAATTTACGTTCAACATCTCTAATCGACTGAAAATCTTCCATTTTCTCCACCGCGATCAGTTTGCTGTCCGAATCCGGCTTATAAATATTCTGGTCCAGCTGCAGCCACAAATATTCCAATACATCCGGAGAATTATTGGTATAGGTTATTACTTCTTCTCCACGAATAATTTGTTTCGTATCATCCAGTGTCAGACTCATTTTGTAATCTGCTTTTTGCTGGTAATAACCATGTCCGGGAGCTCCTGCCGCAGTGCGGTATTCATTTGGAGTTGGAAGCTCCATATCCAATTGAGCGAATTTTGTCTGGGCCGAAACGTTTAATGCCGAGAGAACAAGTGAGAGTGAGAGAATTTTTTTCATACTTACAGGGTTATGACTTCTGTCCGTTTTGTGGGTAAAAACACAGCTGTTTGTTTGCGTGTATTGCGAATAAATGTGATTTTATTTTGCTGATTCGGAAAGGATTCCATCAACAGATCAAACTTAAAGACGAGAGATTTCATTAATTCAAGCGCTTCACTTTCCATGTAAACATAAAGCAGACCGGTGGGAAGAACGTCGAATCCCACTAATTTCAATTCAACAGGGGAGTCGTTGGCAGAAATACTGAATCCGCTTAAAAGATGTGATTCCAGTTGTTTTTTGAAAGCGGGATTTTGTATTTGATTTTCAATGTGTTTGTCCAGAATGACTCCCGATCTTTTCATATCGAATTCGAGATCATGTGCGCTTACTTCCAGAGTAATCTCCAGCTTCCGGGTTGATTCGTTGTATTCCACTTCACCAAAAGCAAAATAATACTCGTGCGCATTCGCTGAAAACAAAACAGAAATAAACGCAAAGACTGCAACGAGCTTCTTCATAAAGTAGATAATTAAGGCAAAAATAACAGAATGCTAATAGAAGCAAGTCAAAATTTGACTAAAAGGAGATAATTGGGGTTGAGTATGTGGAAAAGCGGGATAAAAGAAATACACATCAATAATTACCCTGGTAAAGGAAGGATAAGTGTACCCTTATCCCTTCGTGCTAAAAAATTAAAAAAGGGAATTCTTATTTGAGTTCCCAGTTAAACCTTAACCTAATTATTTATTACCCTTTGCATGGTCAGCCAGGAATTGGGCTAATCCGTTGTCCGTCAAAGGATGTTTTGCCAAAGCCAAGATTGCACTCAAAGGTCCTGTCATGACATCCGAACCAATCTCCGCACATTGAATAATATGCATCGGGTGACGAATAGAAGCTGCAAGAATTTCTGTTTCAAATCCGTAATTATCATAAATGATCCGGATTTGCTGGATCAGATCCAAGCCATTAGTAGAAACGTCATCCAAACGACCAACAAAGGGAGAAACGTAAGAAGCTCCGGCTTTTGCAGCAAGTAAAGCTTGTCCGGCACTGAAGATCAATGTACAGTTTGTTCTGATCCCTTTGGATGAAAAGTATTTAATAGCTTTAATTCCTTCCGTTGTCATCGGAATTTTCACAACGATATTTTTGTG
>CAMPIU010000395.1 GCA_946886545.1 uncultured Flavobacteriales bacterium
ACAGAATACCTTACGATTTGGTTGTTTGCACTCCTGGGTTCGGGATTGACTTTTTTCTCCGGGTTTGGGCTAGGAACTATACTAGTTCATGAGTTTGCACTCTTTTTTCCATTGGAAATAGCCATTTCCCTGACAGCAATCGTTCACTTTCTAAACAACCTGTTCAAGCTTTTTCTTGTCGGGAAAAATGCCAGCAAAAGCATTGTCATCCGCTTTGGCTTACCAGCTATTGTTGCTGCATTTATCGGAGCATATATTCTGACCTTCATTTCAGACATGCAGCCCCTGTTCTCTTATCCCATTTTTAATAAAACCGCCAATATAACCATCATTAAAATCACAATCGGGAGTTTACTGGCTTTCTTTGCGCTTTTTGACCTGATTCCCTCGCTATCCAAACTAAATTTCAATCAAAAATACATTCCATTGGGTGGACTTTTAAGCGGATTTTTCGGGGGATTATCCGGAAACCAGGGAGCTTTGAGGTCGGCATTCCTTATAAGAGCGAACCTTTCCAAAGAACAATTCATTGCTACAGGCGTGTTCATTGCTGTTCTTATTGACATTTCACGACTGATTATTTACTCATCCGATATAGTGAAACAACGTGATAGCTTGGATTATTTGCTGCTGATACTGGCTACGCTTTCCGCATTTTTAGGGGCGTTCCTGGGCAACCGGCTATTGAAGAAAATCACTATTCACGCACTTCAGCGTTTCATTGGAATTGTGCTTCTTATCTTTTCCGCGCTTCTGATAGCAGGGATCGTATAAAAATGCGTTGTAAGTCTGTGAAATTCAATACTTCAAATTGCATTTTTTTCAGTGGTTTCAATGAAAGTGTGAATTTTAACTAACGATCACTCACTAATTGCCACAAAAGACACATTTCCGATAATGGTATGATGGTCTTAAGAGCATATTGCTTAAACAAGCATGGGAAGCTGACATTATTTGCTTATTTGGATTTAGTATTCAAGACTTGACTTCCTAAAATCTAAATTCCATACCTTTGCACCGATTAAACTCTGAACAAACTCTTTCGAACAAATTTTTTGATCGTGGACATGAACAATATACCAGCTGGCTCATTAGCAAACCGATTGAAAAGTATTTACGTGATTGCAATCGCGTGCTTTGCCTTTGTATTCACTACTTCCGCACAGTTTTCGCGATCCGATGAATCAGTAGCAACAAGCATTTATCCACTAATGCTGAATACATCCTGGGAAAATCAATCTTCCTTTCAGACATTCCAGATTGGTGTACTCGACAGCGATACTTCCTTTTACAGTGTCCTCCGAAAGAAATACGAAGGGATTATGTTTAAAGGCAAAAAGGTCAGCGTTGTCCACTTTAAAAACCAGGATGCAATCAGCCCGACCCAGGTTTTGTGCGTCGACAAGAAATTCAATAAAAAAATCGAAAAGATCGCAAAAGCCATCGATGGAAATCATACACTATTGATTACCAACTCCTGTAAAGACGAAGACTATACGATGGTAAACTTTAACGGTCGCCTGAAAAAAGATGACTTTACGGTGAACCAGCCAAACATGGAAAAGGCCGGATTGAAACTTACCGATCAATTCGAACAATACATGGAAGGAACGGTTGCCTGGGAAGAATTGCTCAGTGAATCAAGTGAAAAATTGGAAAAAGAGCGCGAAAAAGTAGCCGCGAAGGAAGAAACCATCAAAAATCAGAAAGCTAAGATCAATTACCAGAAAATGACGCTGGAAGAGAAGATCCAAATGCTTGACGAACAAAGCACACTCCTGGAGGAACAGGCACAAAGGCTCGAAGAACAGTCGGATGCCATTTCAGACCAGGAAGATGTCTTATTCGATCAAAAACGCCGTATTGATGCTCAAAAAGGGCAAATCAACGAACAGCTGCACGAACTGGGCATGCAGCGCATCATCCTGATCATGGGCTTCGTTGTCCTGATACTGATTCTCGCCACTGCTTATATCTTATATCGAAGCTCGGTACAGCGTAAAAAATCCATCGTAGAGCTTTCAGAGCAACACGGGATCGTAAGTGCTCAAAAAGACCAAATCGAAAAGATCCTCTTCGAACTTACAGACAGTATTCGCTATGCCTTGCGGATCCAGAATGCCGTTCTGCCTAATGAACAAACGATACGCGGGACCATTCCGGGCGATTTCTTTGTCATGTACAAACCAAAAGACATTGTCAGCGGGGATTTCTTCTTCGTAGACCGCAGAGGCGACTGGACCTTGGTAGCAGTTGCAGATTGTACCGGTCATGGCGTACCTGGCGCATTTGTGAGCATGTTGTGCATCAGCCTTCTGAATGAAATCGTAAAACAGCAGGAAATCACGCGTGCAGACATCATTTTGAATGAACTTCGCGATAAAGTAATCGGATCATTGCAGCAAAAAGGAATCCAGGGTGAACAAATGGACGGAATGGATATTTCCTTATTGCTCATCAACAACAAAACCTATAAATGTCATTGGTCGGGTGCCAACAATCCACTCTACATAGTTTCTTCCAAAAGCAATAAACTCCAAGAAGTGAAACCGGATAAGCGTCCGATATCAATTTACCCGGATATGCGGGAATTCACCAATCATGAAATTACGGCAAGCCGCGGAGACATCTTCTATTTATTCACGGACGGGTATTCCGATCAGTTCGGCGGAGAAAGAGGTAAAAAATTCATGAGCCGGAATTTCAAGAACCTGCTTGCTGAAAACGCCCACAAACCGATGACAGAACAAGGAAAAATCCTGGATACAGCAATCGAGAACTGGAAATACGGAAACGGTGCTGATTTCGAACAAATCGATGACATTACGGTGTTGGGGATTCAGATAGGGTAAGATGCCTGAGATTAGAGAGGTAAAATTATTTTCACGCAGATTATATAGATGCGCAGATTCAAAACCAAGCATTACCTATCGAACGAAATTCGACCTCTGTAAAGCATTTCGTATACAATTCGTCAAGTTTTATTTGGATTTAGAACCTACTTCTATATTGGATACATAGATGTGTGTGTTTGAATTGCAGTAAATCATTATCAATGCTACTGAGATAATTCCTGCTAAACAGAACAAAAACTATTTTATGTTTTTTAGTCTTACATTAGAAACTTTCAGCCAAATCTCACACACTCAAACTTGCCCCCAATAGTGGATTCACGCTTTCTTCTTATGCAGATCGTAAACCATTCCGTCGGATAAACCGATTTTGGGAACATACATTTCCTTGCAGTTGAGGGCAGTCATACATACACGGAAGATTTCCAAAGCCGGAACAATGACGTCCGCTCTGTCGGGTTTCAATTGGAACAAATCCATTCTCTGACCCACGCTTAAAGGTTCCAATTCTTTATAGAGCTTATTCATTGCTCTCAAAGTGACCGGAGATTTCTCCTTGAAGCCTAAAATCTTATGGATCTTATTTATATTTAAGCCGGTTGCATAAAC
>CAMPIU010000396.1 GCA_946886545.1 uncultured Flavobacteriales bacterium
GTATTCTAAATTAACGAAGAAGGCGACAAAATAAAATTTAAGTTTGTACATACCGTATTATAGGTAATAACCAAAATGTCGATATGTATTGGTTTTCACTCGATAAAGGCAGGAATTAATTGGATGAAATTCTATTAACAGTGTTTTAAAACGGTTGGATTTAATCCCTGTCAAACGGGAGGTAAGTTGAAGCAAAAGAAGAGTTTATGTCAGTGGGAAAAAAGATTGTTGTTGGATTGGATATTGGGACCACTAAAATCGCATGTTTAGTCGGTACGAAAAATGAACATGGGAAAATTGAAATTATTTCCATGGGTAAAAGCGAGTCTTTGGGTGTTGCCAGAGGAATCGTGTCCAATATTGAAAAAACAGTACAATCTATAAAAACTGCCGTAGAAGAAGCTCAAAATCGTGTAGATGCAGATTTGATTATTCGCGTGGTGAATGTCGGAATTGCTGGACAACACATCAAAAGTTTACAACACAGGGGGATTTACACACGGAACAATCCGGAAGTGGAAATTTCCCAGAAAGATATTAATGCGTTGATCGACGATATGTACAAGCTGGTAATGCCACCCGGAGAGGAAATTATCCACGTGCTGCCACAGGAATACATTGTCGATAACGAGCAGGGAATTATTGATCCGATTGGAATGATGGGTGTTCGTTTGGAAGCAAACTTCCATATCATTACCGGACAGATCAATGCTGCAAAAAATATTAAGGTTTGTGTGGATAAAGCAGGACTTCAGGTGAAAGATATCATTTTGGAACCAATTGCTTCTGCAGATGCAGTACTGAATGACGAAGAAAAAGAAGCCGGTGTGGTTTTGGTTGATATTGGTGGTGGAACTACTGATGTAGCCATTTTCCATGAAGGAGTGATTCGTCATACTGCGGTAATTCCTTTCGGTGGTAACGTAATTACCGATGACATTAAGGAAGGATGTACGATTCTTCGCCGCCACGCTGAAGCGTTGAAAGTCAAATTCGGTTCTGCTCTTGCATCTGAAAGTTTGGAAACGGAAGTAGTTTGTATTCCGGGCTTACGCGGAAGAGATCCGAAGGAAATTACACTTCGTAATTTGGCTAGTATCATTCAGGCTCGTATGGAAGAAATCATTGAGCATGTTCACTATGAGATTGTGAATTCCGGATATGAAAAGAAAATGATTGCAGGTATTGTCGTTACCGGTGGTGGATCTCAGTTGAAACACATCACGCAATTGTTTGAATACATGACGGGAATGACTACGAGAATTGGTCTTCCGACAGAACATTTGGCATCAACAAATACCATTGAGGCAATCACATCTCCGATGTATGCTACCGGAATTGGATTGGTGATGAAAGGATTTGAGAATGAAACTCCACAAAAACAAGTGGAGTCGGTAACCGGACAAGTGAAAGGACACTCTACGAAAACCAGAGGAAGTTTCTTTGATACTTTGTTAACAAAGAGTAAAAATTTCTTCGCGGAGGAAGAATAGTATTAACTATGTAGGATGAAAATTCTGTCATAGAAGTAAGACAACAATAACAACAATAAAAGAAAGCATATGGAATTCGATTTGCCAAAAGGAACAACGTCAATTATCAAAGTGATTGGTGTTGGTGGTGGTGGAAGTAATGCTGTAAACCACATGTTCGATCAGGAAATCAAAGGTGTTGATTTCATCGTTTGTAATACAGACCGTCAGGCTTTGGATATTTCTCCTGTGCCTTATAAAATTCAGTTGGGCCCAAGCTTAACGGAAGGACGTGGTGCGGGTGCAATTCCTGAAATTGGTAGAAATGCGGCTGTGGAGAATATCGAAGATATTCGTGCATTGCTTTCTAACGGAACAAAAATGGTTTTCGTTACTGCCGGAATGGGTGGAGGAACAGGAACCGGTGCTGCTCCGGTAATTGCACAAGTTGCTAAAGAACTAAATATATTGACTGTTGGTATCGTAACGGTTCCTTTCGCTTTTGAAGGTCGTCGTCGTCGTCAACAGGCTGAAGAAGGATTGGATGTAATGCGTCAGTGCGTTGATACATTATTAGTGATCAATAACGAGCGTTTACGTGAAGTTGGTGGAAACATGTCATTAGCCCAAGCATTTGCTTTGGCTGATAATGTGTTGGCTACCGCTGCAAAAGGAATTGCAGATGTAATTACAACAACAGGGGCAATCAATGTCGATTTCAATGATGTAAATACGGTTATGCGTAATTCAGGCGTTGCGATTATGGGATCCTCCGTTTCGGAAGGTGAAGGTCGTGCGATCAATGCCGTTCAGGAAGCGCTAAATTCTCCGTTGTTGAATGATAATAACATTGAAGGAGCGAAATATATCTTATTGAATATCACATACGGAGATATCGAAGTTACCATGGATGAGATCGGTGAGATTACTGATTACATCCAGGAAGAGGCAGGATCTACGGCGGACGTTATTTGGGGACACGGTTATGATCCGAGCTTAGGAAATAAACTAAGTGTCACTTTGGTAGCCACCGGATTTAACTCTTCTCCGTTCACGGGTTTTGAAAAAGCTCCTGAAAAAACAGTTTCTGTTTTAGAGGATGAGCCAAGAAATGAGATCAAAACACCTTTAACATCTCCGACTCATCAGGTAGTTACTGAAAAGAAAGAGGAAGAGCCTTTTTTGAAAACAGAACCGAAAGTTGAAGAAGTAAAATCAACAAATTCAGGTACAATTGAATTTGATTGGGAAGTGAAATCAGAGGCAAAACCAATGGTTACACCAATGTCAACTCCTTCTATTGAAGAAAAAGAAGAACCGAAACGTTACTTCCTGGAAGATGAAGCGGACACTAAAGTCGAATTGGAAAATGTAGTTCAAAAGGCTCCTGTAAGCGCAGAAGAATTGCAACGACGTAATATGGAGCGTATGGAGCGCATTAAAAATTACAACAGTAAGTTGAAGAAGGCCGAAGGGTTGAAAGAATTGGAAGATGAGCCTGCTTTCGTTAGAAGAAACATTCATTTGGATCAGGTTGTAAAAAGCGAAGAATCAAATGTAAGCCGTTTCGGACTTTCTGATGACGGGATCAAAACAAACAATTCGTTCTTACACGATAACGTTGACTAAATAGACATTAAGACAACAGAATTTTAAGATATTAAGACTCATTTAGTCCTGATGTCTTAAAGTCCTAAAATCTTAAAATCCCCAAAAAATGAACTTTACAGAAAAAATCAATCAGGATATAAAAAACGCCATGCTTGCAAAGGAAAAAGAACGCCTTGCAGTTTTGCGTGATATTAAAAGTAAATTACTACTGGAAGCAACATCAGGTAGTTCAGGTGAGTTGACAGAAGAGGCAGCGAATAAAATCGTTTTGAAACTTCACAAGCAACGCATGGAAACTTACCAGATTTATGTTGACCAGGGAAGAAATGATTTGGCAGAAGGCGTTCATCATGGAACGCCATCGCTACGATGGC
>CAMPIU010000397.1 GCA_946886545.1 uncultured Flavobacteriales bacterium
TGCCGGTACTGCTGATCGTAATATGCCTGATTTGCATAAGCATAAGACACCGGAGCCGTTGTATTTACTTTAAACTTTTTTCCATCCACCTGCACCGAATCCATAATTCCGGTGTGTTCAAAAATTCTTGTATAAGCCAAATAATCCCATTCACCACAATTGTAATTATCCCATGTGGTCAAAGGGCTACATTTCAACTTATAATACATCAACACTTTCTCGAAGCGTTTGGTATCTAAACTTGCCGGAAATTGGAATTCAGCTCTTCTTGACACAATGGTATCAAAAGTGTAAGTTTGAACCCAGGTAGTGTCCTGGGCAAAAGAAGCAAGTGCTCCGAAAGCTAAGAAACCGGAGAGAATCAATTTTTTCATATCTTAATCAGTATAGGGTGGTAAAGATAATCCAAAGAACACTCCATACCTATATCGATTTTGTGACATTTCCGGGACAAAAGTCCCTTCTACTCACAAATTACATCCCAATATTGTAATGCTGACTAATAAGATTTGAAAACCGGAAGTCGATTAAAGGTCTTATTTTCAAAATGATGGCAATTTTGATAGACAAAAAACAACTGAGCCGCACCATTTTTTGCAAATTCCGGGTCAGCCTTTTTCTTTTCTTCCAGTTTGAGTTTGAGATCGGGATTACTACTTAATAATTTTGCAGCCTCGTCTTCAAAAACATAAGCAGAAAAGTATTCTTTCTCCTGAACATAACTGTCCATAAAATTCCAGGCAAAATAGGAATCCTCAGAACGCGGCTCCAAAACAGTCACGATAAAATTCAATTTCTCCTGGTTGCAGGGAATCCAAACGCTGCCCTTCGGAATACGCACCAATTCTTCCTGTTCAAGGCTTTTTACTTTCCGGTGCAAATAATGTCCTTCGTAAGGTCGATTGCCGGATTCAAAATCCAGGATCCTGATTGTATGAACTTTTCTTAGAGAATCGTCCATTTCAACAAATTCAACTCCATTTGCTTTTAATCGTTCAATAACAACACTTGCTTCCTTTGAAACAATATAGCCTTTGGGGATCCGGACAGAATCCAGGTACTTATAGGTTTGGAAATACGGAATGTATTTCGAGAATGGTTTGCTCCTGTCATAAAATAAGCGATCTTCTCCTGAAATTTCACTTGTTTTATATCCGAATTCATAGCCTTTAAACAAGATCGAATCTTTTTGTTCCGTCAACTGATAACTGATCTGGTAATAATTTTGCGCTTGATCACTTATAAAAGCCCTTTTTCTCGCATCTTCAATTCCTGAAGAACTTCCCTGTGTCCAATGAAACAAAAAGTCCAGGTAATCCTTTGTTGCCTGAACCCGCTTTGGAAAAGGCTTTAACATGTGTGTTTCCACTGTAATGCTCAATGCATGAAACAAAGAAGCATATCCTTGTGCATAGCGCGGCAGGTCATTAAATGCCTGTATTCCTGATTCGGGCGTTTCTCCCTTAGTTTCCACATATGGTGACCAATCCCAACCATCTTTCTTCAATGTTTCAGTCAGATAAGGAATGTACTTTTGCATAAATAAATTCCGGATTCCCGGAGCCATACGCTCTTTCATCGAATGAATAAAGGTCAACGTGTATTGATAATCCGCACCATTGGAAACATGGGTATCAACAAATACATCAGGATCAAGTGCATGATAGATCCTGGCAAAGGTCTTCATGTTTTCAGAATCCATCTTAATAAAGTCGCGATTGAGATCGAGGTTTTGGGCATTTCCCCGGAAACCATATTCATCCGGACCATTCTGGTTTGCCCGGCTGGATGAAGACCTGTTCATCATTCCCCCGATGTTATAAGCAGGAATAATTGCGATTACGGGCAGATTTTTTGTCTTCTTTCCTGCTTTAATCCATTCTTCGATCCACAACAAACAGGCATTCACACCATCGGGTTCACCGGCATGAATGGCATTATTGATTAATATGGTTGTATTTGTGCGGGCTTTCTGAAATGTTAGTAAAGAATCTTGTGCTCCGTTAAGAATCACCAGGTAAAGTGGAAATTCCGTATCGGATTCGCCCATTTGATACAATTCAATTTCGGAATGCATCAAATCCCATTTTTTATAGATTTCAATCAATTCGGGATAGGTGGGTGTTTTATTCTCATCCCACTGTGCTAAAGCGAGCAGCGGAAATATCAGTGCGAAAAATGTCAGCTTCATGGCTTAAAAATAAACTATCTCCTGCAGATGAGAACCTGGGGACACAGAATTTAATGATAAAAAGAATAGGATTCTAATTGTAGACTTCGCGCAAACGGATGTTAGAGAAACATTATTATTGACACGAAGGAATGAATTACCGGGCAAAGTTCATGATTATGGATGCTACAGCAAATATTTCGGAGGAGACGGAATGGATAGTGTTGACAAGGCCTGAAAAACTGATTGAAGTTGAAGTAAAAAATAACGCGTTGGTTACAATGTAATCAACCTCAATCTGTTCGCCTCATTGCGATTACACGAATTCGAGAAAACGCGAATTCGCGTTTTCAAAATGTGCTCAAACGGCCATTTTCCCCTGCTTATTCTCCTCAACGATTCCTCTTCTATGATTAATTCCCCAGCTGATCATGCTGTTCATCACATCACTTAATTGCCTGGCAGATTCCGTCAATTCGTATTCTACTGCAACAGGAATCGAATCATAAACCGTTCGTTTCACAATTCCGTTCAGCTCCAATTCTTTTAATTCTTTGGATAGCATTCTTGGTGTGATCTTCGGAATATTCCGCTGAATCTCAGTAAATCGCTGCTTGCCGAATGACATTGTTGCAATGATAGGCAATTTCCATTTACCCGAAATAACATTCAGAGTATCATTTATAGCCAAAACAAACTGGATCGGGCAGGATGTTGCTTCTTTAAAATCGATTCCTTTTTCCATTGTACAAAATTACACGATACAAGTATACAAAAGTATATCACTATACAAAAGTATAGGACTTCTTTTTGTATAGTAAGTTCCTTTAGCTTTGCCCTACAAACAAATTAAAAAATAAACTTATGATTTTAGTAACAGGCGCAACAGGAAATTTAGGAAAGGCAACAGTAGAATTCCTGGTGAAAAAAATTCCGGCAAATCAAATAGCTGTATTGGTTCGTGATGCAAGTAAAGCCGCTGATTTAAAAAATTTAGGAGTAGACATACGAATTGGAAACTACCACGATAAAGATTCATTGGTAAAAGCATTCCAGGGAGTTGAAAAAGTACTTTTAATCTCCTCCAGCGATCTGGATAATCGTTTGGGACAGCAAAAACGAGCCGTCGATGCAGCTAAAGAAGCCGGAGTGAAACACATACTTTACACCAGTGTTTCGATGCAAAACAGTGAGAAATCAGCATTAAAGCCATTGGTGGGAGAACATTTCGATACCGAAAAACATATTTTGGATTCCGGACTGACCTACACCTTCTTAAGG
>CAMPIU010000398.1 GCA_946886545.1 uncultured Flavobacteriales bacterium
TTCTTTACCGCGATTTAAAAAGAAATACAGAAGCTATTGAAAAATTCCGGACTTCCAATAAAATCTTCATTAAAAACAACTTTTTGCAGGGCCAGCTCATTATTTATCAAAACATTAGTATTTGTTATGAGTTCATGGACCAATTAGATTCAGCCACAAGCAATATTAAAAAAGCTTTGGATATTATGAATAAACTGGGAACTGTTGATCCGAATGTTTACGGGAACTATGCTAATATTTTCATGAAACAAAAGAATTATCCCAAAGCGATCGAATATTATGAAAAAGCCATTGATATTATGGGGTCGGATTCTCGCGGGACTACCTGGACTGACAATTTAGGATTGGCTTATTACTATCAAAAACAATATCCGAAAGCACTTCCCCTTTTTGTTGCAAGTATTGAGAATTCAAACAATATTTACAATGCAAATGTCATGGCAACGCACATGCACTTGGCAAACCTGCATTATGCAATGAAAAATTACAAAGAAGCTTTTGAAATTCAGCGGACCTATCTTGATATCAAAGATTCTATCTTCTCGCTGGAAAATGCACGACAGCTCTCTGAACTGACCAAAAAGTATGATTCGGATAAAAAGAAGATCCAAATTGAGAACCAAAAGAAACAGATCAAAAGCGAACAAACCCAAAAATACTTTTTTGCCGGAAGCATGGTTATTTTCATTGGACTTGGTTTCTTATTATTCCGCTCCCTGAAACAAAAAAACAAAGCAAATCAAATCATCACCGAACAGAAAAACCTCGTGGAAAACCAAAAAGATGCCCTAGAACACAAAAACAGGGAAATTTTAGATTCGATCACCTATGCAAAACGTTTGCAGGACGCCATTCTTCCCGCTATTGATTACTGGCATCAAAAATTGCCCGAAAGTTTTATTCTGTACAAACCAAAAGACATTGTAGCAGGAGATTTTTACTGGTTGGAATCACACTCAGTAACTATTGGGAACGCCTCTGAAGATTATTTGTTCTTTGCTGCTGCAGATTGTACCGGTCATGGCGTTCCGGGTGCTATGGTAAGTGTTATTTGTTGCAATGCATTGAATCGCTCGGTCTTGGAATTCAATTTAGCAGATCCCGGAAAAATTCTCGACAAAACACGCGAGTTAGTTATTTCAACCTTCAATAAAAGTGTAGAAAATGTGAAGGATGGGATGGACATCAGTTTGGGCTGTCTGAATGTTAAAACCAATGAATTATTCTGGTCGGGTGCAAATAATCCGCTGTGGATACTGCCGGCAGAATGCGATGAAATTATTGAGTGGAAAGCGGACAAGCAGCCAATCGGAGCGTATACCAATGAAAAACCGTTCAATACACACTCTATGATTTTGAAACCAAATACAACGCTCTATTTATTCACCGATGGTTATGCTGACCAGTTTGGCGGTGAAAACGGAAAAAAATTCAAGTATAAGCAGTTCAAAGATTCGATTCTTGCAATTCATGACCGTCCGATGAATGAACAAAAAGAACATTTGGAAACAACCTTCGAAAGCTGGAAAGGTGAATTGGAACAGGTGGATGATGTTTGCGTAATTGGAATCCGGATATAATGATAAAAAGTAGGGGCGAAAAATTTTCCGCCCCTACTTTTTAATTCTGATTAGTGCTTTCCTCCGATCACCCATTTCAGATCCACGAAAACAGTACGTGGTTTTGGCGGGCCATAAACGAAATTGCTGTCCCGGAATTTCGACGTATCGAAGTCATTTTGGTAGCTGTCGAAAATGTTTTGAATTCCCACACCAATCCGAACAGTTTGTTCGAATTTGTGAATATGAATTGCATGTTCTGCCCGAAGTCCTACATCCCAGAATGACTTTGTACTCAGAAGCTCATCGTGATCCAACTCAGGCGCTCCGCCAAAATGGGGAACCAGCATACTTCCTGTGAATACACAATTGATCGATCCCGACCAGGATCCTTCAGGAAGGATAGAAATTGTGGAGGAACCATATACATTCGGTGTTCTTAGAAATTGCTTGATGGGTTCAACTTCCAGCGACCATTGCTGGACTTCGATAAAATGCGATTCCTGGTAGGTAAAGTTCAAATCGACCTGAAGGAATTTATCCCAGCGTAGGCGAACGGATTCACTTAAACCGCTTACTTCGGCATTTGATCCGTTCGTTCTCAGGAGCAAGGTTTTACCCGGATCACCACTCGGAATTTCATTCAAGACAAACGAATGGAGCAATTGTGTATGGAAAAGTGTTAATTCGGATGAATAAAGCATCTTTTTTCTTCGTCTGCTCCAATTTACCTGTGCGGAATAGGCATGTGATTTTTCACTCTTTAAGTCTTTATCAACCCGGATCTGTGAGATTCCGCCATTGGCAAAAGCGATGTGCATATCCGTTTCGAAAACCTGGGGAGCTTTAAACCCGTTTCCATAGGATAAACGAAATTGCCACTGCCCGTTCGGCTTAAATAAAAGAGCCGCTCGTGGTGTAACGATCAGGTTTTGTACTTTGGAATGATTTGTGGTTCTTACTCCTGCAACAAAAGACCATTTTTCTCCGATATCAAATTGATCCTGTAAAAATCCGGCTACCTGAGTAATGTTTTGATCAATAGAATAATCGTAGCCCCTGATTTCATCCTGAATTACATCGTAGTAATGTTCCAAACCACCGATAAGCGTGGATTTGCTCTTTTGTCCTACCTTTTGTACAAAGCTAAATTGAGCGCCCGACTGCAAAGTAATGTTATTAGTTTTGCCCCAGGCATCCGCATGATCCAAACCGGTGTAATGGTATCTGTTTGTTTTTTGATAACCTGTGTAAGCCTGTACGCTCCACTTCTTGTTGCGGGATTTCCAAACCCCGGAAAACTGTCCGATACTTGTTATCTGGTTTCTGAATTCACTTTGATCTGCCTCCAGTTGCGGATCTCCGTTCCAAAATTGCCCGCCTTGTCGCTGTTCATGCAGGATCCAAAAGTCGGCATGTAATTCAATTGATCTGCCAATATTCTGAAAAGCATTGATCCCCAACAGCGAGTTATTTACTCTTGGGATTTCGGTATATCCATCCTTGTTTCGATCATAACCGTCTCTCACCTTATTCATCCCTGAAAATAAAAAACCACTTTTCTTAGACTTTGAAAGATAAGCTCCGTTAAGTTGAATAGCTTGTTCAACCGGCCCCTTCGGAATGATCGATACTTTATCGGAAACTTCCAGGAAGTTATACTCGGGATGCTTGGTAATGATGTTAATTGTTCCGGCAATTGCATTCGAGCCGTAAAGAACAGATCCACCGCCATTCACTACTTCAATTCGATCTACGATATTGGTTGGAATTTGCTCCAGACCATACAAGCCCATTAAGGAAGAGAAAAGAGGTCTTCCGTTAATCAATATTTGGGAATAGGAACCTCCCAAACCATTCATTCTTACC
>CAMPIU010000399.1 GCA_946886545.1 uncultured Flavobacteriales bacterium
GCTATTAAATTAGCAGATAAATAAAAGTTTTGAAGATCAAAAAAGAAATTAAAGCAGGTATAATTGCTATTGTAGCGATAGGTTTGCTTGTGACAGGCATTAATTTTTTGAAAGGTTTCTCATTTTTTGGAGGAGACGCAAAGTATACTGCATATTTCCCGAATGCCGGTGGAGTTACGGCCTCTACTTCCGTATATGTAAACGGGGTGATTGTCGGAAAAGTAATTTCAGTGGATTACAATCCGGGCGGAGATTCTACTTCAAAAGTAAAGATGGTATTTACTTTACAGGATGATGATTTGAAAATTCCCAAGACTTCTGTTTTGGAAACCGGTTCTGTGGATTTGTTAAATAAAGGATTGTTGTTGTTCATGGGCGACGATCTTTCCAAAGGGTATTATACTGAGAAAGATGCTATCCAGGGGCGTGTGCAGCTGGATATGTTCGGACAATTGAAATCTTACGCAAATCCGGTGCTTCAAAAAGTTTCGGCATTGGTGGTAAATGTGGATAAAACCATTACTTCATTAAAAGGGTTTTGGGATACAACGGCCACTTCTGAAATCAGAGAATCCCTGGAATCATTAAAACTGGCTTTTAAAAAGTTTGGAAATATTGCAGACGATGTAGAAGGGTTGGTTGCTACTGAAAAAGTGAAGTTGAGCCGTATTATAAGCAACGTTGAGTCAATTACCGGGAATTTAAAAGCGTCGAATGATAAGGTGTCTAAAATCCTTGGGAATTTTGAGAAGGTTTCGGATGATCTGGTAACTGCTGATTTCAAGAAGGTGATTACCAATGCAAATTCAACCATTGAAAAATTGAATGCAACATTTACAGCCATTGAATCCGGAAACGGAACACTTGGTAAATTGCTGAAGGACGAAAAATTGTATAACGAATTGGTTCAAACCAACAAGAGTCTTCAGAACCTGGTTCAGGACCTGGAAAAACATCCGGAAAGATATATTCACTTCTCTGTATTTGGTGCAAAAACAAAAGGAGTTCCAATTACTACTAGTGAAGAGGAAAAATTACGTAACTTGTTAGATTCTATCCCTGATTAATAAAAACAGTTTATGATTGCTGCAATTATTTTTAGTGTAATGCTGATTGCCGGATTCGGATGGTTCGGAGTGAACATGCTGAAAATCCGTTCCAATATTTTACTTGGGAGAGATGTAAACAGGAAAGACAAACCCGCTGAGCGCTGGAGAGTGATGACCCTGGTTGCACTTGGTCAGAAGAAAATGTTTGCAAGACCAATTCCTGCTTTACTGCACCTTGGGATTTATGTTGCTTTCGTCATTACGCAGATCGAATTGATTGAGATCATTGTGGATGGGATCACAGGATCGCATCGCATCTTCATGGAAGCTTTGGGAGGGTTTTACACCTTTGTTATTTCAATTATTGAAGTGCTTTCTGTTGCTGCATTGATTGCTACAATTGCTTTCCTGGTGAGAAGAAATATCCTGAGACTTAGACGTTTTCATAAACCTGAAATGAAAGGTTTCCCGACATTTGATGCGAACCTGATCTTATGTATGGAGCTCATTTTGGTTACCTGTATTTTCACCATGAATGGAGCTGATGAGGCTCTTTATTTGCAGGGAGCTTCACACGCATCGCATGAAGCCGGTTCTTTCGGTTTTGCAATTTCTTCTTGGGTTGGTCCGCATATTTTCGGTGGTTTCAGTGTTGAAACATTGCATATTTTGGAAAGAATAGGATGGTGGGGACACTGGATCATGGTTCTTGCTTTCCTGAACTATTTACCTTATTCAAAGCATTTCCACATTTTATTGGCATTTCCGAATACCTGGTATTCCAACCTGGAGAAAAAAGGGAAGTTTACCAATATGGAGGCTGTTACCAACGAGGTGAAATTGATGTTGGATCCCACGGCAGATCCATTTGCTGTTCCGGCTCCGGAAGGTGCTCCGCAGCGTTTTGGTGCTAAGGATGTCACTGATCTGACCTGGAAGAACCTGATGGATGCATATACCTGCACGGAATGCGGGCGTTGCACCTCAGAATGTCCCGCAAACATTACCGGGAAGAAACTTTCTCCGCGAAAGATTATGATGGATACACGTGATCGTATGGTGGAACTGGCAGATGGAAAGCGCAAAAACGGGAAAGAATACGAAGACGGAAAATCATTGATGTTTGATTACATTACGGAAGAAGAAATTTGGGCATGTACCTCTTGCAATGCTTGTGTTCAGGCCTGCCCGGTAAATATTGATCCGCTTGCAATTATTGTCGATTTGAGAAGGTACCTGGTAATGGAGGAATCCAAAATGCCGACAGAATTGACCGGGATGTTAACCAATATCGAAAACAATGGAGCTCCATGGCAATTTTCTCCTGCAGACAGGGGAAATTGGATTCATGAAGCTTAATCCTTCTGTCACGGCAGATCAGGATCACTAAGAGTTAAAGTTATTTCAAGTTTGAAATCAGAATAAGATTATGAGCACGTTACATGTACCAACAATGGCCGAAATGATGGCACAGGGACAAACCCCGGATATTTTGTTTTGGGTTGGTTGTTCGGGTAGTTTTGACGACAGGGCAAAGAAAATCACCAAAGCCCTGGTTCGCATTTTGAATGAGTGCAAGGTGAATTTTGCCGTTTTAGGTGCAGAAGAATCGTGTACCGGAGATCCGGCAAAACGTGCTGGAAATGAATTCACATTCCAAATGCAGGCAATGATGAATATCCAGGTGCTGGATGGCTATGAAGTGAAGAAAATAGTTACTGCATGCCCGCATTGCTTCAATACATTGAAAAATGAATATCCCGAATTAGGAGGTAAATACGAAGTAATTCACCATACACAACTGATCCAGGAATTGATTAATTCCGGGAAGCTTTCTCTTAAAGGTGGCGGAATGTTCAAAGGAAAGAAAATTACTTTCCACGATCCGTGTTACCTTGGCAGAGGAAATGATATCTATGAAGCTCCAAGGGAACTGATCGAAAAACTGGATGCAGAATTAGTAGAGATGAAACGCTGCAAAACCAATGGTTTGTGTTGTGGTGCCGGTGGTGCCCAAATGTTCAAGGAGGCTGAAAAAGGAAATAAGGAAGTCAATGTGGAACGCACGGAAGACGCCCTGGAAACACAAGCTTCAATCATTGCCACCGGTTGCCCTTTCTGTAATACAATGATGACTGATGGGGTGAAAAACTTCAACAAAGAACATGAGATCCAGGTATTGGACGTGGCTGAATTAATTGCAAACGCAGCTGAATTATGATTCCTTTTGATAAATTGGATGACCACGCAAAAGTTTGGTCTTATCAGGCAGATCGTTTATTGACAGACACGGAAGTTCAGTGGATCAATGAACAATTAAATCCTTTCCTTGAAGAATGGGCTGCACATGGAACGAAACTCAA
>CAMPIU010000400.1 GCA_946886545.1 uncultured Flavobacteriales bacterium
TGTCAGAAGTTATGCCTTAATTGCAGAGACTAATCGCTTGTTTGCAAAATTGAGCATGGAACAAAATAAACGCGATGCTTCTCTGAAATATGCAGAAACTTCCATTCAATATGCCCGCCGGTCGACAGATAAATCCCTGATGGCGAAATGTATGAACATGCAATCCGCTATCTACAGCTTTTTTGGCCAGGTGGAATTGGCCGTTTCCAAAAATTTCATTGCACTTCAACTGGCAAAGGAAGCAAATGATTATCCGCAGGTGGCTCAATATCAGCGGGAGATCGGGGAATCTCAATACCAGATCTTCAATTATGACAATGCCAACACCTTCTTTCTTCAATCGCGGGAAACAGCTTTAAAGATCCAGGACATGCGTTTGGTTGGTCTTGCGGATACGGATATCGGCTTGGTAAAACTGGCAAAAAAGGAATACAATGAGGCGATTGCTGAACTGAAAGGAGTCATTCGAACACTTCAGGCATACAACGACCAGGATGGTTTGGGCTTGGCCCACAAATATTTGGGAAATGCCTTTAATGAACAAAAAAAGTACGACGAAGCACTGCGTTATTACAACATGGCCCTGGTCTATTTTGAATCTGCTGCAAACCGCTCAGAGATTGCTTCTGTTTATCATTTGGTGGGAACTGTTTTTGCGGAACAGGGAAAGTATAAAAACGCTCTGAATTACCTGAACCGTTCCATCGCAATTCGTTCTCAATACGGTTATATCGGCGGGATTTATCCTTCTTACAAAGAGATTGCAGATGTTTATAAGAAGACCGGAAATATGAACCTCGCATACCAATATCTGGACATGTATTCCGATTATTCGGATAGTGCGCGGATCGTGGAAGTAAGTGCTAAAATTGCCGAATTGTCGGAGTTGTACCGTTCCGAACAACGCGAGCGTTTGATTGCTATTCAGGCCGACTCGATCGAATTGCAGCGCAAACAGAAGGAAAACACAGAGCTTCGGAATATTTTCCAGATGTACATTATCATCGGGTTCCTGGTGGTTTTGGCATTAGGAGCTTTCATTCTTTACAACAGATGGAAACAGCGAAATATCAGGCAATTGCAGCGCGAAGCAGAAATGAATCAAACTTTATTGCGCTCCCAAATGAATCCGCATTTTGTATTCAATGCCATGTCCGTTATTCAAAGTTATATATATGAGAATGACACGAAGAACTCCACCAAATTCCTGATCAACTTTTCAAAATTGATGCGTTTGATCCTGGAAAACTCTTCCAAAGAATTCATCCCCTTGACTACCGAAATCGATATTTTGAATAAGTACCTGGAAACCCAAAAACTGCGTTTCGGGGATCGCTTCGAATATGAAGTCAGTGTGAATGAACGCTTATTGGACGAAGAAGCCGTAATTCCGCCTATGATCACGCAGCCGTTTATTGAGAATGCGATTGAACACGGTCAGCTGCATACGATCAACGGAGGATTTATCCATGTACGTTTTACCAAGGATGAAGAGATGCTTCATGTAATGATTGAAGACAACGGAATCGGGAGGAAAGGATCCCGAAATAATAAAAAAAGTGCCGAACACAAAAGTATGGCCATGAAGATTACACAAGACCGGATCAACAATCTGAGTTATAAATACAAGATCCTGGGCAGAATGGAAATGGAGGACTATAATAAAGAGGAGGAAACAGGAACGCTCGTGAATATTTACCTTCCATATAGAACTGAAGGAACAAATTCCTGACAGGAAAGTTCAAAAAGCGAAAGAGTTTAGAATAACAGTGAATATTATTTGAACCATTGAGACTTCTAACCATTCCTGAAATAAATCAGTAAGACAGCCGTTAATTAAATCTCATCCGGGAGTTTGAACGTTTAATGCCATTAAATTTTTATCTTTCGGGAAATTACTTTAGCAAACATGAAAAAAGTATTAATCATTGATGATGAGCAACGAACACGTGAATTGATTGCTAAAATGATCGAATCATTTGATCTGGATATTCAAACCTTCCCTGTTGGCGAAAATGTGCAATCAGGATTAGCCGCCATCAAAGAGATCAAACCGGATTTGGTGTTTTTGGATATCCAAATGCCGGACGGAACCGGATTCGATTTGTTGAAATCTCTTCCGGAAAAAAATTTCGAAGTAATTTTCATTACTGCACATGAAGAATTCGCGATCAAAGCGATCAAATTCTCGGCATTGGATTACATCCTGAAACCCGTTGACCCTGAAGAATTGAGGGGAGCATTGGAACGGGCGTTGGAATCCATGAAAGAAGCGGACAAACAAGGACCTCAGTTTGAAGCATTACAGAATAACATTCAACCCAATCAAAAAAGAAGATTGGTTTTGAAAACACAGGAAAGTGTTCATGTAGTGGATTTGGATCACATTATCCGTTGTGAAGCTGACCGGAATTATACGTCGTTTTTCCTTACCGAAGGCAAAAAAATTCTGGTTTCCAGAACCTTGAAAGATTATGAAACCTTGTTGTCAGGACATAACTTTTTAAGAGTCCAGCAATCGCATCTGATCAATTTAAATTTTGTCGACAGATACGACAAAGGAAATGGTGGGGCGGTAGTTATGAAGGATGGCTCGGAGGTTCCTTTATCACCCGCTAAGCGCGATATTTTCTTCCAAATTTTGGAAAGCCTTTAAAGCCTGTTAAATTGTTTCTACGAAATATTCATCCAAATAGGGTATTTATTCATTAGTTGGTTTCTGTTAGTATGACATAGTTATCTTAGAAGAGGAAATAAGGAGAATGGAATCAGGTTGTTTTCTATGTTAGGTTGAAGTTAAAACGGAAAAATACTGCAATGGAGAGGCAGTTTTTTCATTTTCTAGTTTTATTGAAGAGTATACAGTTCTATCCCCGTCAAAGACTTTACCAATTAAAAACTTAGAAACAACCTGATTTTCATTATTATTGATTGTTCACACGCAACATACAAACTAAAACACTACTAAACTAATTAGAGACTCATGTATTCATGGGTCTTTTTCTTTGAAAAGTATTAAACATTTCGTCGTTTAAATGTTTTTTTATAAGTTTAGTCGAAAACTCAGTTTTCAATTCATCAATTCATTTAATTTTGCTCAAAAATGGAAATGGACACAACTAATTTTGTTCAGATTGAAAAAGAGGAGGTAGCAGGTTTGCATTTTCCAAAAGAGGAAGTTTTGGAAGACACCGATTTGATTGCAATTCGCAAAGCGGATGTTAATCGTGCAATTTCTCTTGGAAATTTGGAACATTATAAAGTAAAGATTTACTTTGCAGACGATAGTGGGGAGAAGGTTGTGAACACAACTATCTGGGCAGTGACAGACGTTGCAATCGTTTTAAAACAACACGTTCTTATTCCAACTCATCGTATCATCAAATTAGAAATATAATAACA
>CAMPIU010000401.1 GCA_946886545.1 uncultured Flavobacteriales bacterium
TTTCCTTTCACTTTGATCCCGGAATGAGAAACTGAATTCTTTGGAACACGCTTATTCGGCCTCCGGAAAATTTTGAAATTCGAGATCCCGATAGCTATCGGGACGCTTGTTCGCTAATTTGCGAACAGATATGCATTTAACTGTCTGTTTTTAAGTATTTGTGATTTTAAAAATCAAAATATTTCCATTTTAAATCTCGACTTTTCCGTTCGAGACGGGCAATTCAATTTTCGCATTCCTCATCCTTACAAATTTCGGTTCCAGAATCATAAACGTACAATCATCTGTCTGTTCTCCTTCACCTTTCCAGAATGAGAATTGATTCATTAAACGATTATAGAGTATGCTTCCATTTTGATTGGAAGTGCGCGATAAGATGTATCTTAACTGCTTTTTTCCGAATTTCTTATTGGATTCCATTCCGAACTGATCAACCATTCCGTCGGTGAATACAACCAATTTATCTTCTTCTTCCAGGATCAGATACTGCGATTTGAATTCCAGGTGGTTCATATAGGTAAAACCAATTGGAACACGTTCTCCGTTTAATTCAATAACTTCAGAGTTTCTAACGATCCAAAGAGGCATTTGGGCACCGGAAAAGTGCAATTCACGACTTCGCTTGTCGAGACAAAAAATAGCAATATCCATTCCATCCATTCGCTGTTCTTCTTCCGAACTGATTCTTCGAAGGATAGTTTTGCGCAAGGAGTCAAGCAGTTCATTCGGTTTTCGAATTCCATCAGCAAACAGTTCATCTAAAGTGTTCATTCCTAAAACGCTAAGTAATGCACCTGGAACACCGTGTCCGGTACAATCAGCCAATGCAAAGAGAATTTTTTCATTGCCGTTTTCACGAAAACTTTTCATCCAGTAAAAATCACCACCAACCAGGTTTTTAGGCGTATAATGTACATAAGCCTGTTCAAAATGCTGTGACAACTGTTTCCGGGATACCAATAAAGATTCCTGTAATTTCTGAGCATAACGCAGGCTGTCCATCATTTCCGAATGTTGTTTTTCCAGCTGGATATTTTTCTCATGGAGTGCGGTAGTTCTTCTTAATACCCGGTCTTCCAGCAGGTGCACATCCCACTTGATTTTTCGTGCCATTTTGAGGAATTGAATGCTGATTTGGCCGATTTCGTTTTTAGGCAAGTGATGCGAAATACTTTCGTAAGCCTGGTAATTGGAAGAAATAAATTCATTCATACTCCGCTGTAGCCTGCTTACCTGGATGGTAATGTTTCTCACAATATATATACTACCAAGAATTAAGGCTAAAAAAGCTATTCCTGAAATGATGTACTGCATGGTCAATGAATTATTTGACAAGGCATAGGATTCCCGGATAAATTCACCTCTGAAACGACGTAGATTGGATTGGAGATTAGATATGTTCAAGGACCAGATAGAATAATGATTGCGGTTTGGGATTGCAAAGAGCAATTGCATACGGTTTCTTACCGAATCAAAATACTGAAGGTATTGAGTCAGTTCCGGCGGACAATTTCCACGTGCTTGCCAATCCGTAATTTCCTGATGAAGTGATTCTGCATAATTTTCATCATTCCGCATAATGTAATCCTTCTCATGTCTTCGCAGACTTAGAATTTGCTGATCGAACTGCGGAAATTCTTCTTCAACCTGATGAATCACCTTACGCATTTTTCCAATGTATCCGAATTCCTTAAATCCAATTTTTGCAAGATCATTCAAAATCCGATCTTCCGTAAGCAGTAAATCATCCAAAGTACCTATCAGATCCCGCTCGACTTTTTTATCAGAAGAAAAAACATCGCTTACTTCCTGGTGGATCAGTTCGTGTGTAAAACTGTTTTTTCTGCGGTATTCATATTCCATTTTGGCAATTGAATCGTGCAAAAAGCGCTGATTTGTTAGACGTTCCATCCAATCTTTATGATCTTGGATTTGAGTAGATAAATTATCCAGTTTGAGTAGTAAAGCTTGTTTCTCATGCATTTTCTGATTAAAATACCAGGACATAGAAGCAAAGATCAACAACACTAAACCAAATCCTCCAAGGACTACCACCAACGATTTTTTCATACTGCAAAATTCAGGTCTTCCTTTTGCTATAATGTGAATCGCATATCAAATTGCTGTTAACAAGGATTAGAAAATGATGAATTTCTTTCGAAAGAAGTATATTTGAGCAAATTAAATCGGACGAATGAAAGCTGTATTACTTTTATTATCACTTGGACTGGCGGGGATTATCAACGCACAAAAAATTCACTATTCCTTGCGAATGACTAAACCGCAAAATCATTATTTTGAGGTGGAAATGGAAATTTCCGAGTTCAAAGCCGGTGATTTAACAGTTAAAATGCCGGTTTGGGCTCCGGGTTCCTATTTGGTGAGAGAGTTCTCTAAAAATGTCAACTTAGTTCGCGCTTTTAATGAAAAAGGAGAAGCGCTAAAGGTTGGAAAAACCTCAAAAAATGCGTGGAAAGTAAGCACCGGAAAGGCAAAGAAAGTCCATGTACAATACGAAGTATATGCATTCGAATTGTCTGTCAGAACCAGTTTCCTCGATTTAACACATGGTTTCGCTTCCAGTTCCGGAATTTTCTGCTATTTGGATGGTCATAAAGATAAACCGGGAACAGTAACTGTTTACCCTTATGCTGATTTTAAGGTGATTACAACTCCTTTGGAAAAAGCAAGTGAGCAAAAGTCCGGGGAAGGCGCTGAAACGTTCCAATTTCCTAACTATGACATGTTGGTTGATTCTCCTTTTGAAATTGGAAACCAGGAAGTATTTGACTTTATGGTTGGCGAAACAAAGCACAAGGTAGCTATTTATGGTTCCGGGAACTACGATATTGATGAGTTGAAAGTTGATATGGCCCGCATTATCAAGGCAGAAAACGAAGTTTTTTCAGGTAAGAACCCCAATAAAAATTACACCTTCATCATTCACAACGTAGTAAATGGGCAGGGAGGTTTGGAACATGCAAATTCGTGCGTGTTAAGTGTAAACCGCTGGACATACGGAAGTGCCTACAAAGATTTTTTATCTCTGGTGGCTCACGAATATTTCCATTTATGGAATGTAAAACGCATCCGCCCGATCCAGTTAGGTCCATTTAACTATGATGAAGAAAACTACACTTCCCTGCTTTGGGTTATGGAAGGATTTACTTCCTATTACGATGAGTTAATACTTGTGAGAGCCGGATATTTGACTAAAGAAGAATATGTAAGAAAGTTGCAGGGAACATTGAACTACGTTGAAGGTTCGGTTGGCACCCGTGTTCAGCCGGTTGCTCATTCCAGCTATGATGCCTGGATCAAAGGTTACCGACCAAATGAAAACAGCGCAAATACAACCATGACTTATTATTCCAGAGGTGCAATTCTTGGTGCTTATC
>CAMPIU010000402.1 GCA_946886545.1 uncultured Flavobacteriales bacterium
GAATAAAAGTAAACCCTTAAAGCATGAAGTACTGCTTCAGCTAAGTATTTACCAGCAACAAACCGGAAATTTCAAATCTGCAATAGATTTTGCTTACCAGGCTCTGTTGGTTGCAGAACAAATGAAAGATCATCAGCGAATTGGTGAAACAGAAAAAACAATTGGCTTGATCTTTAAAGACCTGAATGTTTTTCTGAAGGCGAGGAATCACTTCGAACGGGGAATGAAAGAGTTTAAATCGGTCAAAAATCTCAAAGAATATTTTGCCTGTAAGAGTTATGTAGGTCATTGTCTTACGGATTATGGATATGAAAAGAAAAATACCTGGTACCTGGATCAGGCGGAGCTGGTTTATAAGTCGATACTGTTTGAAGCAAACACAAAAAAATTCAAACACTTTGTTTTATCATCGAATAATAATTTGTCTAACCTGTACTTGATCTACTACCAGGTGAGAAAACAAGAAAATGATCTTGTAACGAGCAGAATGTATGCTTTGAAATGCATGAAAGGTTCCCGGGCTTTAAAGGATACAGTGAGTTATGCCGTTGCTTATTCCAATTATGGGGAGGCTTATGGTTTGGAAGGACAGATTGACAGTTTAAAGAAGTACATGGATTTTGCCCGGTCGATCTATGTAAAGGAAAAAATGCCTGATTATATCTACAGCAATTGCCGGATTTTAATTGGGTCTTACCTTGAAAAAAACAGGTTAAACGATGCTGAAGAACTTCTGAAAAGTTACCGTACCTATATTGAAAGGTTCCAATATCTGGCTGAGTATAAGAACTACTACGAGTATTATTCGGATCTGGAGAGTCGGAGAGGGAATTATAAGGCTGCTTATGATTACCGACTCAAATACAATGAAGAGTATGAGGAGTACAGCAACGAAGAAAACGCAAAGGAAATTGTCAGGCTGCAATTCCTGTATGATTTGAATAAGAAGAATGAGGAAATCGCGATCCTGAATAAGAATAAACGCCTTCAAAGTGATAACAATGAAAACCAGGTTGTTATTACGAATTTATTAATCGGAAGTATTGCACTTCTGGTTGCCTTATTGATGTTTATTTATGTTCGATATAAAGATCGGGTTTCTTCGAATGAAGTAATCCTGTCCAAAAATAAGGAATTGGAAAGATTATCTATTGTTGCCAGTAACACCAACAACGGGATCACGATCACGAATCCCCAGGGAGTTATTTCATGGGTAAATGAAGGTTTTGTGCGCCTTTACGGATGGAATTCATCAGAAGAATTTTTTGAAAAGAAGGGAACTAGTATTTACGATGTTCGTGGTTTAACCCGGGCTGAGATTTCCGCTTTTATAGAACACGCTGTTGAAACAAAGGAGTCGGTGATTTTCCAGGCATTTAAAGAATTGAAAAACCAGGAGCAAAAATACATCCAGACATCCTTAACTCCTGTTTTTGATGAAAATCAGGAATTAAAGTTTTTGGTGTTTGTGGATACGGATATTACTGATTTATTAGAAGCCAGGGAATTGGCGATACGTGAAAAACGCAAAGCGGAAAACGCACTGAAAACACAGGAGTTATTCCTGGCAAATGTAAGTCATGAGATCCGGACTCCGATGAATGGAATTATCGGATTAACAAGGCAGTTGAATGATGAGAATCTGTCCAAGACGCAACAGGAAATTGTACATACTCTGGGGGTTTCAGCCAATGGATTATTACATGTGGTAAACGATTTGCTGGATGTTTCGAAAATCCGGGCAGGGAAAATGTCTTTTGAATATGTCAGGTTCTCATTGAAGGATCTGTTGTCAACGCTTGTAAATTCCATTTCTTACCGGGTGGAGGAAAAAGGTTTGAAGTTCCACCTGAATTTTGATGAGAAATTGCCTAATTATGTAATTGGTGACCCGGTCAGACTGAATCAAATTTTATTGAACATTGTTGGAAATGCGATCAAGTTTACGATTGAGGGAAGTATTACTCTGAAAGTATATTCTGTTCATCAAAAAAACGGATTGGAGCGCATCCATTTTGAAGTGAAGGATACAGGAATCGGAATCCCAATGCAAAAGCAGGATTTCGTATTTGAAAACTTTACTCAACTTGAGGACCATCGTACACGTACGACCTCCGGAACCGGGTTGGGACTTGGAATCGCCAAATCACTTGTAGAGGCAATGGGAGGAGTGATTACGCTTGTCAGTAAAGAGGGGCAAGGAACAACACTTTCATTCGAGTTGGATTTCGAACTGCACAATAAGCATGTGGAAACTAAGGATGTCAATCAGGAAGATATTGTATTGGTGAAAAATCTGGATGGTTTACGGGTCCTTTTAGTCGAAGATAATTCAATTAATCAGCGGGTAATCTTGTATGACTTGCATAAATGGAATGTGGAAGTTGTGGCAGTAAACAATGCAATTGAAGCGATAACGGTTTTAAAAGACCAACAGTTCGATGTGATATTAATGGATTATTACATGCCACGAATGGATGGAATGGAAGCTACCAGGTTTATCCGCTCCAAGTTTCCGGAGCCAACTTGTTCTGTACCGATTATTGCAATTACTGCATCTGCCATGGTGGGTGATCAGAATAAATTTATTGAAGCGGGAATGAATGATTATATTTCTAAGCCATTCAACCCTGAAAAACTCTATCAGCTATTGGTAAAATGGGGCTTTCAGAATAATGCAATATTTACAGAATCCAAAAATCAGGAGAGAGAAGCTGAAGAAACTCTGCTTGATCTTTCTATCCTGGAAGAGCGTGCGGAAGGAAGTGAAGAGTACCTGATCGAAATGTATACTGCTTACCTGGAAATGATGCCGCAATATTCTATTGATCTGATTCATTTCTTTGAAGATGAAGATTGGGACGAACTGCGAAAACAAGCACACCAGATTCTAAGTCCTGCGCGTTTGTTTGGAATGTCTGTGACAGCAAATCTATTATTGAAACTGGAACAAGGTACCCAGCTAAGCAAAGAAGAAATGAAAGAACTGGTTTCTAAAATTGTAGACCAGATTCAGTCATGTGGAAAAATGATTCGAGATCAGATGAAGCGGTTAACACCGGAGAGTTAAATTCAAGACGAAAAAGAATTATCCTTGACTAATTATCAAGGAATAAGTCTAATTGATAATTCTTTTTCAGGTCAGTCTTTTCTCATCTAAAATCTTAATAAAATGAAATCCTCTTGGAGCGTATCCCTGATTGTAATAAAACCGGTGAGCCTTGAAATTGCTGGTATAAGCATCCAAAGTCATAATACTGCAGTTGAGATTATTTGCTTTTTCCTCCAGGTAATACTGAATCAGCTTTCCGGCTCCGGTTCCCCGGGCTTCTTTGCAAACAATAATATTGTCCAGTTCCAGGTAAGATCCGCACCACAATTTTGTTCCCAGCCAATA
>CAMPIU010000403.1 GCA_946886545.1 uncultured Flavobacteriales bacterium
CTCAGGAGTGATCGAGTGGAACGTTTGGCTCTTATAAGTCATCAACCCGCCTTTGGTCGTTCCCAAAAGTAAGCCCAAATCCCGGTCATTGGAGAGTGATGTTACCGGGTTGTTATGGAAAGTCCGGATCACATCCGGGACATTCAAATCCTGAATCACCAAGATTCCTTTGTCGAAAGTGCTGATCAGCGTATTTCCTTCATGGTCCTGGTAAACATCGGAAACAAAATAATCCTGGTAGAAGGACTCGTTAGATTGTTGGATGAGTTTATTGTCCAGAAAAAAAGTGCTCGGAAGTGTTCCGGCAATCCATGCTCCGTTCTCTACCGGGTAAATGCGTATAGATTCATCGGCTTTAACTCCCAATTTACTCGAATAAGGAGTTAATTGCTGTTTCTTGAAATTGAATTTGTAGGCTTTCTTGTTGCGAATATCAACTGCGTAGTTTATAGATCCGATGGTGAAAAAACGCAGGTGTGAATCGGGGAGTAATTTACCTGAACGAACTGATATGGTGATTCGCTTGAATTTTCCGGAAGCATAGGTTAAAAGATTATTGCTATGGATCGCATGAAAGATCAACGTGCCATTTTGTGAAGAAAACGGTTGCGCCAGGAACCGATTAATCGTAAATTTCTGAATTACCTCCGCTTTGCTGTTGAGCACAATTACCTTTACCCCTGAAATCACTAGCTCGTTCCGGTCAGAAATAGACAAACTGATATCTGAGTGTGCATCTTCCTTACAAAGTTCGTAGAACAATTTGCATGCTCCATTCTTTATCTGAAAGATCTGACCGTTTAGGTTGTGGCAATATATTACTCCCTTTTTATCATTAACAAAACTAAACACTGAATTACTTTTCGCGCTTTCACATTCAATTTTCTCATAATTGTAAAAGTCATATCGATAGATTCCATCACTGGTAGCAAAATAATAATTGTCCTTATTGTCTTGAGTCACATTATAAACCTGAACTCCTCTGAATTGCTGTTCCCCTAGAATAAAATAAGCAGGCTGTTGCGCAGGTGCAACCGTAGACAGGAGTAATAAGAGCAAAGAAAGTATTGCTTTTAAATTACAGGATTTGTATCCGTAGCTAGTAATTATGGTACGCCGCATTCGGTTTAAAAGTACAAAATAACTTACTTTTGAACCAAAGTATAACATTTCTGAAAATTACCCGTAAGAGGGGCCATACTCGAAACTTAAACATGGATACTACAGATTCTCCTGTCCTGACACCACCTGTTCAACTTCCTAAAAAACGCAAACGCAGATGGCTGAAGATCAGCTACTCGGTAATTATTCACGGACTTGCCATGATAGCCCTTGGCTTGATCGGTGTTGCTGTAGCCGTTAAAATGAAATGGACCAATGACGGTGGAAATGTGGACTTGAACAGCCGCTATTTTTCACAAATGGCCGGTAAATACAATCAGGGATTTCAAACAGACAGCCTGACCTTTGCCAAACAGGAACGTTTAATGTACCAAAATGTGGGGCTTTTGGCAAAATATTATCCGCACAACGCCAAAATTATTTTGGATGCTTTCCATCGCTCCGGTGATGTTACCATTGCACTTCGTATGCTGGATGCAGCAAATCTGCGCATGAAAAATCATAAAGGCTATCAAAAGGAATTGCAGCGCATTGAGAAACAAGCCACAGAAGCTTCCCTTTCCATTTATCCTTGGGCAAACTACCGGGAATGGAAGGAGTTCTGCAGTGTGGTAAGAGCCGACAGCGCAGCCATTGATTCCGTATCCCGCATTACGGGAGTTGAATCCAGGCTCATTGTCATGTGTTTGGTAGGTGAGCAAATCAGGATGTTTAATTCCTCCCGTGAACAATTCAAAAAATACGTTGTTCCATACAACCGATTGATCCTTACAACGAATCGCGGATACGGTGTTACGGGAATCCTTCAGAATACAGCTTTGAAAATTGAACGGAACTTGTATGAAAAATGGAGTCCTTTTTATCCGGGAGATTACTATCAGAAGTGTTTGAATGTAAAAGATTCTTTCCCTGAATTGGTAAATGATACCATTGAAGCTCACAAGCATTTAACCATTCAACGCCTGATGAAAGGTGGAGATCATTTCTATTCGTATTTGTATACCGCCTTTTTCCTCCGACAATTCCAGGCACATTGGGAAAGGGAAGGATTTACGCTGGCTTACCGGCCTGAGATTTTGGGAACATTATACAACTTGGGTTTCCAAAAGAGCAAGCCGAAAAAAAATCCTTCTGTTGGTGGATCAACCTTTAAAGTAGGCGACAAGGAATACACCTTCGGTGGTTTGTGTTATGAATTCTATTACAGCGGTGAATTAATGGATCTGTTTCCGCTCACCAGTAAACCGTTTATTCCTACAAGAGAATTGGAACGGACGATTGTTTTCCCGGAACCTGAAGAGGAAGTGGCTCCGCCGGTTGTCGGATAATAACTCGCTTTCCTACTTTTTTACAAGGCAAAAAAAGTAGGAAAAAATACCTTTTCAATTCTCCTTATCATTAGAAAATATCAAGGAGTCACAACAAATAATTTCTAACCTAACTGGAATCATAAATTAATAATTTCATTGATCGTGATTGCGATCAAAATGGTATTGAAGAAAAACGCAAGCATGGAGTGAGCCAAAGTCAAACGGCGTAATCCTTTGGATTTAATCACCACATCCGAAACCTGGAAAGTCATCCCGATAGTGAACGAATAGTATGCAAAATCGAAATAATCCGGATGTTCATCTCCCGGAAAGTCTAATCCGCGGGCGTGTTTTGCATAGTTCCCGTTTTCATCCCCATAATACAAATGAGCATAACGAAAAGTAAAGGAGAGATGTAATACCATCCAGGCCAATATAATCGATGAGATGAAGAAAACTTCATGGATCACACTGTGTTTGCTAAAGTGAATGTTATTGTCACTATTCCAGAAAATAATCGCTATCAAGGCGGTTGAACAGGTTATAATTAACACGATAAACTGCATCCAAACACCCAGATCTTCCTCCTTTGCACGTGACATAATTTGATTTGAAGGAATCCGGATAATGGTAAACAAACTTTCCAGCAGATACAAAATGCCGAATGTAAGCCAGGATAGAACAATACTTTCCTGGATCGTCCAATTGAACCAATAAAAGCAAAACCCTACTAGAAAAGCGAGCAAAAAGACCAAAAGAATTTTAAACCGGACGATTTTCATAAAAATTAAACGATTGCTGGTTTTAAAAATACACTTATTTATTGCGAATTAGATGTTATGTCCCGATAACCCAACGGGATTAAGACAAAAACTGTATACTAAAAGAAAAGGTGGCACGAGCCAGAGTCTCGCGCTAATGAGAGGGCACGAGCCAGAGCCTCGCGCCAGCTTAGTTAAAT
>CAMPIU010000404.1 GCA_946886545.1 uncultured Flavobacteriales bacterium
ATGTAACTTTAGGCGGAAATCCGCTACACACAAACGGTGAATTACCTGCAAAAGGATCTAACGCTGCAGACTTCTCATTGGTAAACTCAGATTTAGGAACAACTTCTCTTGACAATTTCAAAGGCAAAAAATTAATTCTGAATATCTTCCCAAGTATTGATACGGGAACTTGTGCGACTTCTGTCCGCGAATTCAATAAAAAGGCTTCTTCATTGGAGAATACGACCGTTTTGTGTATTTCCCGCGATTTACCCTTCGCACAAAAACGTTTCTGTGGTGCCGAAGGTATCGAGAACGTAGTAACGCTTTCCGATTTCAGAGACGGTGAATTCGGGAAGAATTATGGTTTGGAATTGATGGATGGCCCCTTAAAAGGATTACACGCAAGATCGGTAGTTGTTTTGGATGAAAACCACAATGTGGTTTATACCGAATTGGTGCCGGAAATTAAAGATGAACCGAATTACGAAAAAGCTTTAGCTGCTTTGTAGAAAAGAAAACATATTTTGGAAGTCCGTTTGCCCAAGCATATCGGGACTTTTTTAGTCCCCGAAAAACCAATACTGCTCTTCTTTTCCCTCTGATACACAGATTAGAGCGAGCCTAATACTTACGCTGAAGCTAAGGCGGCATGCGATCAGCATAGGCGCAGCGGTCGTGCATTTTATGAACAAGGCATCCGGTAGGTGCCTTTTAAAATCTGTGTATCTGTGGTAAAGCAAATAAAACATAATTTGTGATTTACAAATCACTGACATTTGAGTACAAGCGCTTTGGAAAAAAACAGAAAGTGCATAATCGTTATTATAACTATATTTCGTGGTTTAAGAAAGAGAATGAACGACCTGGAAAAAAATATTGCAGCCCTTTTTGAAGTTAAAGCGAATGATTTAAAGATCATCAGTTCGTATTTTCATCCGGTTCAGTTGAAGAAAGGTGAGTACTTTTTTAAGGCTGGCGGCTACTGCAATCAGATGGGCTTTGTACAATCCGGCTTATTAAGAGAAATTGTAGATCTTCCGGACAAAGAAATCACGAAATGGATCGCTACATCAGGTTATTTCGTGACGGAACTCTCCGGATTTCTATTTGATAAGCCTGGTGAATCAACACTTCAGGCACTGACGGATTGTGAATTGGTTGTAATTAGTAAAGAAGATTATCGAAACCTGGGGAAAATGATTCCGTCTTGGAATACGGTTGAAAAACTGTTTATGGCGAAGTGCTTTTCTACAATGGGAGATCGTATTCTGTCATTCATATCCATGACGGCTGAAGAACGTTAAAATCAGTTATGGAATTCGAATAAGGAATTATTCAACCGGGTTCCCTTGCAATATTTGGCTTCCATGCTCGGAATGACCCCGGAAACGTTCAGCAGGCTGCGTAAGAAAAACACTTCCGTTTCTTGATATTTGTCAAGAGCAAACCGCTTCCTTTCATCGAACTTTGTTTTATCAAAATCAAATCAGATGAAAAAAGAAATTAAAACAGAATTGCTTATTGAGGCAAGCCCGGAGAGAGTTTGGGAAATACTAACGGCTTTTGAAAAGTATCCGCTTTGGAACCCCTTTATCAAATCCATTCAGGGAAATGCAAAAGTAGGAGGGAAGATAGTTGTGCGAATTGAACCACCTCAGGCAAAGGGAATGACTTTTAAGCCAACTGTTTTAGCATTCCTGAAAAACAAAGAATTCAAATGGATAGGTCATTTGTTGTTCCCTGGATTATTTGATGGGGAACACCGCTTCGAACTGATCGACAATGGAAACGGAACTACAACCTTCATCCAGGCTGAAAGATTTAAAGGAATATTAGTTCGCTTATTCAGCAAAATGCTTGATACGAGTACGATAGATGGCTTTAATGCAATGAACCGTAAATTGAAAGAGGAAGCTGAGAAATAAATACGTAATTCACCAATTTCAGTCCTAAATATCTAAGAAGGTCTAAATCCCTTTACAAAAGCATTCAAACGGTTCATCCATCCTTTCAGGAAAACAGCGTTCTTTCCTTTGGCTATTCTGTGAAAGAAATCGGAGCGTTGTTTTACCAGTTCATCGAATAATTCTTTGGGAGGAATAGCATTGGCAGCTGCAATGGTTTTAGGTCCTATTGCTCCGTCAACGGATACGTTGCCGCCTTGTTTGTTAATGGCTCGCTGCAAAGTCAATCCTGCTTGCCGGGCCCCCGAACCCCAGGCAATGGTCGTAACCATAAATCCAATGGAAAGTGAATTAAATGAGCCGGCTTTTACTTTGGAATAATAAAGCGAATCGAAAACTGCAAACCAATCTTCGTTCGACATGGCAAAAAAGCGTTGATCATTCGTTTTTCCAAACTTCTTTCGCCACACGGAATAGGTAATTCCGGCATTAGTATGCCAGCCGCTTTTTCCTTTAAATGGAGTCGGACATGGGGTTTTGCTTGCGGAGTCGAAAGTGTGTCTGCTGAGACCACCTTCCCATTTTCGCTCAAAGATGATAAAATCGTTCAGTGTCATGGTATGAATAATAAGTGAAAAGCAATTAATACAAAGATGCGTCAAATTTTAGAATTTCTCAGTGTTTTACTGTTGCCAATATGTTGGTTAATAGTTTGTTATGTGTTGTTTAGGTGTGGTGTGATTAAGGATGGTTTTATTTTCTTAGAACGAATTTACGGCGGGAAGTACGTAATCTTTTTACGGGCTATCAATTGATAGTCAAAAAAAAATCGAATGAATTTTGTTCACTCGATCTCTCTCTGTTTATTTGGGGGTCAGGTGTTATCTCATTTTTTATTCTTTTCACCGGCATGCAAAGAGGTGATTGATATCCCTAACGAAGCTTTTGTCTTTTTGGTTGGTGAAAAGAGTTCATACCAAGAGAAAATCGAGTGAATTTCTTGAATCCACCCGATTTCCTTGTAGGTTTTATTTTTTTATGGTTTCGGATGTGGATACTTTACTTTTTGGACTTTCATTCCAATACTGCATAATGATAAATGAAATAGCCACTGCACAGCCAACACCTTCAGTAAATAGTGTTAATGCAGCCTGACCTAAGGAAATGTGGTTATTCCAAAGTATTCCCCCTTCAAATTTGCTAATGAAATCGGGCTGAATAAACATGGCATAGATTACAAAACTTATCAAAGATAAACTGACGGCGATTACGTTGGCGAGAATAAGGGAAACCCACGCATACAGGTAATTGCTGTCCACATTGCTTTTGTGATTTTTCTTTGCCAGTCTGTTTGTAAAGTAAATAATGATCAAAACATTTAAAAATCGAATAGAAGTTACATGTTCCAATGAAAACAGTTTCGTCAGTAAAAATAGAAGTACAATACCCGCGTAAATATAAAGCCCGTAACGGATTGATTGAGATCGATTGTCCATAAT
>CAMPIU010000405.1 GCA_946886545.1 uncultured Flavobacteriales bacterium
CAGGTAAAAACCAGGTATCCGCCTTCTGATAGTTGGTTGTAGCAATCCCGGATGAGTTTCGCTCTTTCCTGTCCGTCCAATAGATGGATCAAAGCATAACAAAAAATTCCGTCATACTCAAGCTCATCAAAAGGCATATCTGTTACCGAACCGTGATGGATAGTCATATCAGTTCCATAATGTTTTCTCAGCAGTTCAATGGCTGTTTGTGAGATTTCTATTCCGGTAACGGACATTCCATTGTCTCTGAAAATCCGCGCATTTCGACCGTAACCAATTCCGGGAATCAAGACATTTTTTACTGAGTTTTGAACAAAAAGATCCTTTGTCGTTTTAGCAGAATTGGAAGGTTCGAAACCCCACATTTCTTGTTTTTCAGTAAAATTGGCTTCCCAGAATTCAGGTTTTTCGTTTTTGGAATCTTTCATAGCTACTTAGGATGTTCGGAATATAAATTGGTTTAATGGGTTTCGAATGTTTGATGTATTTATTCATCCTTTTCTCCCAAATCTCCGTTCGAAGGACCATTGAGCACTTTCCCCAACGAGGTGAAACGGGAACCATGTGCCGGACAATCGAATGTCTTTTCATCCGCATTCCACTGAACAATTGCACCCAAATGCGGACATATAGCGCTGCAGGTGTGAAGCTGTCCTTGTTCGTCCCTGAAAACTGCAATTTTCTTTAATCCTTCTCGCAACACGGCACCTTCACCTGGTTTCAGCTCTTCGATTGTTTTATGATCACCTGGCAGGAGCCAATCTGCATACTGCCGGATCATGTTTCCAACTTCTTTCAGGTAATCGCCGGGTGCATGTGTAAAGACATTGCGTGCTGGATCAAAAACCTCGGTCCATTTATTTTTCTTCCCCAGGATCAAATCTGTAATTAATTGTGCTCCGATTGTGGCATTCGTTATCCCATTGCCCGAATCACCTGTTATGATGTAAGTAGTCTCGCTTCCCGGATTTTTTCCGATAAAACCACATCCGTCTACTGTATTGATGACTTGTCCTGACCATTTGGCTGCAATGCCTGTAATGGAAGGGAAATGTCTTTTTGCCCATATTTCGAGGCTTTTGTAACGTGTTTCTGCAGGAATGTCTTCCCGGTCTTCCTGTCCGGTGCGGTAATCTTCTCCACCGACAATTAAATAATCGTGTTTCTCTCCCTCTTCGATCCGGACATAGTGATAGGGTTTTTGTACCCAGGGAACATCCTGGTCGCCGGTATCCCACCAAAGTGCAGCTTCGATACTTCCTTTCGGAATTTCTGCTGCAATGGCATAAGTGCGGTAAGGCCATTGTTTCGTATGTGTGAGCAAAGGACCGGCGATCGGAGTATTGGTTGCCAGGACAATGTGTTTTGCATTCACTGTGAACCCGTTCACTTCTGCACTGTGCTCTGTAAATTTTTTTGCTTTCGAGTGGGTGAAAATGTTCCCGCCCTTATTTGTTACAATATCTGCCAAAGCGTGTAAGAAAAGCAGGATATGAAATTGTGCCTGTTTCGGAAAGTGGAGGCAGCGCTTATTGGCGCCATTTTCAAATCCCGGAATTGTTTCTAGGATCTCTGTTTTCAGTCCGATCCGGTTGGTCACTTCGAATTCCTTTTCGATCACATTTTCATCGTCTGTCGGATGAGCAAATAAGTATCCTTCAACACGCTTAAAATGACAATCGATCTTTTCGCGTTTTACCAGATCTTCTATCCGATCGATTGCTGTTTTGTGAGCATCACCGATTAGTTTGGCCTGCTCTTGCCCGAAACGGGATTCGAGATCTGTATATTGTGTGTCAAGTGAGTAGGTGATATGAGCTGAAGTACGTCCGGTCTCACCACTTCCGAGCTCACCGTCCTCGACAATAATAACACGCTTACCATTATTGAGGAGTTCGTATGCTGTCATTAAACCGGCTATACCTCCGCCAACTATCAGGACATCTGTTTCCATAGCTTTGGAAAGTGCTTTGAATGGTGTTAGCTGGTTTTTCAACATCCAGATCGATGTATTACTTCCGGAAGTCTGTTCCTCATCGAAAATATGGTCCTTGCGCTTCATATACCTCTCATTTACAGTTGTACAGGAAGTTAAGGAAAATCGAAGTGAGGATAAAATGAATTAGGATTATTTAAGAGAGTGGAAATTTGTCGCTGAGTTATTCTCCCAATTCTAAAAACTTGCGGATTATTTGTTCTTCACGCCCGGATAAAGTCCCCCGGACCTCCACTGTCTCCAGATCAAAATCGCTGATCCATTCGTGGAGTAATTCATTGACCTGTGCTCTTAATTCCGGGGATTCACTCTCCGGGCAGTTGATCAAGTCCGGGTTTTCAATCGGAACAAATACCAAAAGATCGATTTCTGTCATGGCTTCGCGTACTTTCATGTAGAAGTTTTGTGAAGCTTTGGCACCACCCGTCACATAGAGATAGGCCAGAAGATCGAGCGGGCTTCTGTCAAAAATTACGTCCGGCTCGTCAATGCAGATTCTTTCGATCGCATACTCAAGCTGTATTGAAAAATCTTCTGCTTCAGGAGTTTCAGAAAAGGAATATCCTCTTTCTTCCAGTTCCACATAAGGTTCCGGTATAAACAGATAGTCACGTAAAGATGCCTGTAGTTTTTCAGCAAGCGTTGTTTTTCCAACGCAGTGAGCGCCTGTTAGTGCGATTTTCATAGCGTGAAGATATCTAATTTCAGTCAGTCAAAGAAACAGACAGTTAAAACAATAAATTTGTGCTTTTGGAGTTAAAGAATTACCTTTTGAAAAAAATCGAAACTATGAAACTTTCATCATCTTTATTGCAAGCCATTACTTTGGGGGTTACCGTAACAACTCTAACAGCAACAGCAACTTCTTGTGAGAAGCAGAAGATCGAACAAAACCAGGAACGGATCGATGCCAAAACAGGTCAGCCCGCTTCAACTCCAACTCATTCGGATTGCCCGGCATGCGGAATGGGATAAGTTTATTAAAGATTACTTTTTAAGCTGCCGGATAAGATGAATCAAATGCATTCACACATCCGTTCAGCTGTTTCCTGCAACCTGGATAATCACCTTTTACAAGCAACGCTGCCCTTGTTTGCGGCTGAAAAAGTGGAGGCCATTGAATGGTCTTTCGATACATTGTATAAAGTTCGGGAGATCCCGGAGTGGTTTGTTGAGCTCCTTCAGGCTTTTGGCAAGGAAGGAAGACTCATCGGTCATGGAGTCTATTTCTCGCTCTTTTCGGGAAAATGGACCTCCGAACAACAGCGCTGGCTTGACCATCTGCGTAAAGTCTCTTCCCATTTTTCTTTTGATCATATTTCAGAGCATTTCGGTTTCATGACCGGCGAAGATTTTCACAAAGGTGCTCCGATCTCTGT
>CAMPIU010000406.1 GCA_946886545.1 uncultured Flavobacteriales bacterium
AAAAAGACGGCAAAAAAGATTGTTTGATTTCATTATCGGGTTGATTCTGTTGGTCATTTCTCCTCTTCTGATCTGGTTTTACAAAAACAAGTTTCAATTCCTGGGAAATAGTTTAAAACTGATCGGCGGGAGAAAAACAGTTGTTTCATACAATGAGCAGAGCAATTTCAGCAACAAGCAATTACCCAAAATAAAGAAGGGAATCCTCACTCCTACCGACCATTTAAGCGGATTGGATGAGAATTTGAAATCAAAACTGGATTTGCTGTATGCACGTGAATATTCGGTGTTCCGTGACATTCAGATTTTATGGAAAGCATGGAAAAAATTGGATCAATAAAAACCATTGATGAAAATCCTATTTTTTCCCTTATTTTTGTACGAAAATTAATCGAGAATTCTTAGTCGTTATATGGCACAAATTGAAATTCGTCTTCCAAAAATGGGAGAAAGCGTTACAGAAGCTACCATTACCAATTGGTTAAAAGAAGTTGGTGATACCGTAGCAATGGATGAACCTTTGGTAGAAGTTGCAACGGATAAAGTTGATAACGAATTACCATCAGAAGCTGCTGGAGTTTTGGTTCAAAAATTATTTGAAAAGGATCAGGTTGCTCAGGTTGGTGATGTCATTGCGATAATCTCTACAGACGGAGATGCTGCACCGGCTGCACCAAAAGCGGAACCTGCGGCAGTAGCTGCGGTTGCTGATACGGTAACTCAAGCCCAGGCAGTTGTTTCAAACGGAGGAACTACTTTGGAAAAAAGCAGTGGAAACGGAAAATTCATTTCACCGCTTGTAAGAAGCATTGCACAAAAAGAAAATATTTCCATGTCTGAGATCGATGCGATCAGCGGAACAGGTATGGGCGGAAGAGTCACTAAAAAAGACATTCTTTCTTACATCGATACAAGAGGAACGGAAGCTCCTGCCGTAACAACAGCTGCTCCCGCAAAACCGGCTTCTGCACCGGCATCAAACGGAGCGGCTCCTGCAGTTGTTTCCGGCGGATCTTCTTTCTTAAGCAATATTAAAGAACCGGTTGTTACCATAAATCCGGGTGACGAGATTATTGAGATGGATCGTATGCGTAAGCTGATCGCTGAGCACATGGTGATGTCGAAACACGTTTCTCCGCACGTAACTTCTTTTGTTGAAGCAGACGTTACGAATATCGTAAACTGGAGAAACAAAATGAAAAAGGAATTCGAAAAGCGTGAAGGTGAAAACCTTACATTCACTCCTATTTTCATGGAAGCGATCGTTAAGGCTATCAAAGATTACCCAATGATCAACGTTTCTTTGTCAGGAAATCAAATCATTAAGCGTAAGGATATCAATATCGGAATGGCTACTGCACTTCCTTCAGGTAACTTAATTGTTCCTGTAATTAAGCAGGCTGACCGTATGAACTTGACCGGGATTGCAAAATCGGTAAATGAATTGGCAAGAAATGCACGTGACAACAAATTGAAACCGGAAGATATTCAAGGCGGAACCTATACCGTTACGAACGTAGGAACATTCGGAAACGTGATGGGAACCCCGATCATCAACCAACCGCAAGTTGCGATTCTTGCTTTAGGTGCAATTCGTAAAATGCCTGCAGTTATTGAAACTCCTGAAGGAGACTTTATTGGAATCCGTCATAAGATGTTCTTATCTCATTCATACGATCACCGCGTGGTTGATGGTTCATTGGGAGGTCAGTTTGTGCGTAGAGTAGCTGACTATTTAGAACAATTTGATGTCAACCGTGAACTATGAAGTTTGCATTAGTTGTAACTAAAAAATAAAATACCCGTAAGACCCACCAACTTAAACTGAAAGCGGTGGGTCTTTCTTAATTTATACTACAATGAGATTACTGAAATCTACTATTTTACTAACTCTCTTGTGTCCTTTTATTTCCTTCGGGCAATATGACACAAAGCGCGTAATGGAACTGATCAATAGCGGATCGGAATCCGAACTGGTAATGGAAAGTGCGATTATGATCCAGGAAGGCTATTTTTATCAGGCCGGATTGATCGTAGACAAACTACTCGAATTTCAACCTGCCAGTTCCAATTATAACTACAGACGTGGATTCATTTATTTAGAAATGTCCACGGATTTCGTTAAGGCAACTCCTTATCTGGAAAGAGCTGTATTGAAAACGGACAAAAAATACGATCCCTTCAATCCCAAAGAAACAGCAGCTCCTATTGATGCTTATTTTGAAATGGGTAAATGTTATCACAGAGCAGGAAATATTGATAAAGCTGAAGAGTTTTACAATAAATTCCTGACCACATCCATTGCGAAATCCAACAATGTATTTTTTGCGAAATTGTATTTGGAGCAATGTAAAATAGCTCGTGCCGAAATGGCAAATCCAAAAAATGTTTACCTGAAGAACATGGGAAATTCGGTTAATACCAGCAACCCGGAATTTTCGCCTGTAATTTCATTAGACGGTTCAGCCCTGTATTATACTTCCCGCAGAAAATGGCCCAACGGAGCATCCAACAAAGGTTTGGACCCGAGAAACAATCAATACCCGGAAGATATTTATGTTTCATACCGCGATTTCGATTCGACCTGGATGTACCCGGTCAAACTGGAATTTTGTGATTCACTTCAAAACGAAGCAACCCTGGCTGTAAGCCCGGATGAGCGCCGTGTTTATGTGTACCAGGATACCAAAGGAAACGGGGATATTTTTTACTCCGATTTCTCTACCAATAAATTCCAGGAAGTAACACACTTAGAGGATAAGAAAATCAACACCAGCGATTGGGAAACACATGCAACAGTAACTCCCGACGGACAAAAAATGTACTTCGTATCAAACCGCAACGGTGGTATGGGAGGAAGAGACATCTATTTTTGTACGAAACAAAAAGATGGCAGCTGGGGAAATCCGGTAAATGCAGGACCAAATATCAACGGACCGATGGACGAGGAATCACCGTTTGTTTCTATTGATAACAGTACCCTCTATTTTTCCAGTAATGGAAATAGAAGTATGGGGGATTTTGATATTTTCATGTCGACTGTTGACAGCAAAGGTCAATGGGGACCGGCAGTAAATTTAGGTTCTCCGATCAACTCAACCTGCGACGATATTTTCTATACAACCACTGTTGACGGTTTAACCGGATACATGACTTCTCTTCGTATCGACGGTAAAGGAGAAAAAGACATCTATGAGATCAAGAACAACTACCTCGGAGTTAAAAACATTGCTGTTTTAAACGGAAAGATCAGTGTAATCGGGAACAGACCACTTCCGGAAGATGTTTCTGTAACATTGAGATGTCTGAACTGCGACAATCCGTATGACCGCAAATTATTCCCGCGCTTACGTGACGGAGTATTCATGA
>CAMPIU010000407.1 GCA_946886545.1 uncultured Flavobacteriales bacterium
TTTTGCCAAAACCAAAAATCCAAAACTTTTACAACAAAGTGAGATTTTAATCCTTCTAACGGGGTGGTAATTATGTAATATTTATAGTATTTGCGTGTAACTTCCCTTTGAACCGCTTTAGTGAACTTTGATCAGATTAATTATCTAAGATAATAATCATGTATTCCTTAATATAAATGAATTATGGCAGACAATTTAGAGGATCGCGGAATTCAGGACAGAAACCGGATCAATTTAAACGAAGAGCGAAAAATTGCTTATTGGACAAGAAAATTTGGTTGTACGGAATCAGAATTTAAAGAAGCTGTCCGGGAGGTGGGAAATTCTGCCGAAACGTTCAGAAAACATCTGGATGCTCGGAATATGTTTGAGTAAACCCGATCTTTAAGTTTAGGGTCTCTTGTTAAACTAAACAGAAGGATTATCATGAGCGTACAAAGCCTGTATTATTTTTTTACGGGTTTGTGGCTAGTTTTTCACATTGCCGGTTTTTATGGAAGTGACTGGTTACAAACGGATCTCTGGCTGGCCCCCTGTTTTAATACGGTCAAGGACTTAACTTTTTGTAAGCCTTTCCGGCCATAGTTGAGTCGCCAAATTATCTTAAATGATCCCCTAAGGCTTTTTCCTGGCACTTGAATGTCTTAACTTTAAGAGAAGACACCTTAAAGGCATGACGAATGAGCAATCAGTGCTAATTTAAATTATGAAAGATGGAAACAGATAACGGAAATGAATTCAAGGACAGACCTGACAAAGGAGAAGGAAGTGATAGCGATTCAATGAAAACGCTGTCTTCAACCACAATCAAGCTATCGCAGGAGGGTTACATCACTCAGTTCAAAGCGCTGAAAACTGGGTTGGAATCACTTGAAACACACGAAGTTTTTTCACCCGAAGAAGTGAAAATCATCAACTTTTATCGCTTTGAAGGAGAATCTGATCCGTCGGACAATGCCATTTTGTACGTTATTGAAACCAGTACCGGCGAAAAGGGAACACTTACCGATGCATACGGTGTTTACACCGATCAGAAAGTTTCTGAGTTCGTGCAACAAGTGGAAGAAATAGAGAAAGCCAAAACAAATCCGCCCATAGACGGAAGACCGGAAGACCAGGAGGCGGGTTAAATGTTAGAAAAACCTGTGTGATATGATCATTTATCTGTCTTTTTTTGACTCGTCCCAAGTAATTTGCATCGATTACCAGGGAGTAGTCGTTTGAGTGATCCGTTTTTATTCCCCAAGCCAATTTTTGAAAGCAGGTACACGTGGCCGGCTAACAATCAGTTTTTTTTGAAATGTACAATTCGGGAAAATTACCAGTCGATTCCCAAAATACGGCTCAACCTTCAGTATTGATTTATATGCTATGATGCAGTTCCTGCTAATTCTGAAAAAATCATCGGAAGGTAGTCTTAGCTCCAGTTCGTTCATCGTTCTTGGAGTACAAAAGATCTCACCTTCCTTGGTAATTATTCTTGTCACACGATCTTCAAGGTGACAAATAGATATTTCAGAGAATGAAATAGATTTCATGAACGTTTTATGATAGACAAGCAGCCTCTCATAACTAATTCCCAAATCAGTAACTTCTTTGTCCATTGTACTAGTCTATAAAGCCATTAACAATTATTTTTTCTGTAAAAACCTTGCCTTTAAAAATCCCTGAAACCAGGAAAATATTTCCGGAACATACCCCATTGATTTTGAAAGAATCAAAAGAACTATCGAATGAATAGTTCTTTCCGACTAAATCTGTCACTTTAAAGATTTCAACTTTGTCCGCTAATCGAAACTCTGCCGATCTTGAGGGATTAGGATAGATTTTAGATTTCCCATTTGAGCATAAAACCGAAACTACATCTGAATAACTTGTTTCTCCATCTTTATTTGAAATAAACAACCTGTAGTAATAAAGACTATTGGGTTCGACATTGTGATCCAAAAAAATTAATTTATCCGGATCCGAAAGATCTTTTTCATTTATCGTATATATCTTACTGAACCCTTCTTCCATATTTCTATCACCCAATCTTTCCAACTCTATTTTAAAAATTCCTTCAATTGCCTGAATATCCATTAGAACTTCAATACCCTCATTTGCTTCAAAAGCATCCATGAGCACCCCGTCAATTCCAAGTGGAATATAACAGCTGCTACATGCATTATTAATAATTGCTTGTCCAAATAAAGGACTGCCTATTACACTCACAGATCCGGCATTATAGCAAACCACAGTATTCGATGTGTCGATGAGCGTTTGAGAATTCATGATTGTATTTGAAATCATCAAACAGGAATATGGATCCGGATTTAAAAAGCCATTCGGATACTGATTGATCATGATTCCTGTAGTTGTTATCGAACCGGCGCCAAGACAAAAAGGACTGATAGTGTTATTCGAAGAATTAACAATAAAACTTGAATTGAAAAGTCCATTATTAATTACTTGGGAATTCGGACCCTGTACTACCATCTGATTAAATGGAATATCAAAGGATGATGAGGGAGAATAATTATAAATTAAATTATTCGGACCTGTGACAATGGAACTCTGTGAAACAATAGTTCCGAAATTTATCAGATTACAAGAATTCCCAAAGACAGTGGCAATTCCGCCATTAGTAAGGTTTAACGCTCCTGAAGAAGTCACCGTAATCGTTCCTGAAGTGAAGTTAAGTGAATTGACATTTAACCCACTGCATATTATGAGTGTTCCGCCATTTACCGTTATTGTATTTAAAGTGGCAAGACTTGTTACAATAAATGTTTGACCGACACCAATTACTGCTCCTTCAAAAACCTCAACCGATCCCGGAGAACTACAGTCAGGTTCCGGAAGTACAGAACCGCATTGAGCATAAAAAACAACCGGGAAAAGGACAGCTCCCACCAAGCTGATGCCCCGTCTGAAAAGAGGGGTATTATTAAGTTTTAGCATAAGAATAGAATTTTGCTAAAAGTATCTTTAGCACTATTCCGGGTACAATGAATTTGGTTCGAATTGATATTATTAACGCTTCAATTGTAAAATGTCAGCAACAAACCATTTACAGCTATTTCATACTTTCCAAAGCCATTGTGATTTTTCTGCACAGACTGAAATAAATCCTTTTTAATTCCAACAAACAGACCGTCAATAACACCTGAAATTTAATCTTACAAAAACATTGAAATTAGCTGCATTAAATCCCGGTTATTCAGTTAAGATCAGTCCCATTTGTTAGTTATTGAGATAAATAATATGTGTTTTATCATATATCAGTTTTTCTTGTTTAGATTTCTAAACAAACCGCAATCGAAAAACCTTTGGTCTAATGAAAAAAAATTAAAATTTTGATTTCCGTAA
>CAMPIU010000408.1 GCA_946886545.1 uncultured Flavobacteriales bacterium
CTCGAACCTACCAAGGTTCCTTCACCGACTTTATCTTTGTTCAATGAAATCGCATTTGCCTTTAATTCGCGTTTTGCTTCTCCGTTTGATGGTAAGAACCCGGTTTTAGCAGAAAGTAGGTCAATAATACTAATTCCTTCGGTTAATTCGGAACGCTTAATCGTTGCCATTGGAACGCCATCAAAAATGCTTAGGAAGGTATCATTTGACAATTTTTTCAAATCTTCAGAAGTTGATTTTCCGAATAAAATATTGGAAGCAGCAATCGCCATTTCCAATGCTTCTTTTCCATGAACGCGCTCCGTTACTTCTTCCGCAATTGCTTTTTGTAATATACGCAAATGAGGTGCCTGATTGTGTTCATTTTCGATGGCCTCAATTTCCTCTTTTGATTTCAGTGTATAGAAACGGATCAGTTTTGCAGCATCTTCATCAGAAGCATTTAACCAAAATTGGTAGAATGCATAAGGACTTGTTTTTTCCGCATCCAACCAAACCGTTCCGGATTCGGTTTTCCCAAACTTTCCACCATCTGCTTTGGTCAATAAAGGACAGGTAAAAGCATAAGCTTCTCCACCCGCAATTTTGCGTACCAACTCAGTTCCTGTTGTAATATTTCCCCATTGATCGGAACCACCGAACTGAACTTTTACGTTGTGGGTTCTGTATAAATGAAGAAAATCGTATCCCTGGATCAATTGGTAGGAGAACTCTGTAAAGGAAATGCCTGTTTCGATCCGTTTTTTCACAGAATCCTTTGCACTCATGTAGTTCACAGTAATGTGCTTTCCGACATCACGGATAAACTCAAGGAATGAGAAATGCCGCATCCAGTCGAAGTTGTTTACCAATTCTGCTTTGTTTTCACCTTCCTCAAATTCTAAAAATTTGCGCAATTGATTTTGAACAGCTGCCACATTGTGATTCAGCGTTTTTTCGTCCAGTAAATTGCGTTCTGCAGATTTCCCGGAAGGATCTCCAACCATTCCGGTTGCCCCGCCTACCAGTGCATAAGGTTTGTGGCCTGCCAACTGGAAATGTTTCAATAACATAATCGGAAGTAAATTCCCCACGTGAAGTGAATCGGAAGTCGGATCAAAGCCTACATAACCAGAAGTCATTTCCTTAAGTAGTTGTTCTTCCAAACCGGGCATGATATCCTGTACCATTCCTCTCCATCTTAATTCTTCAATGACATTCTTTTTCATGTGTCTTTTTTTGATATCCTGACATTTATCGTCAGGGTTGCTTATTTATTGCGCAAAAATAGGGATTATTCCTCTTTTTAGAATGAAGTTTGGAAGAACAGGATACAAGAAACCGCAAATGTAGTATCTTCGACCATGCTTCAGACACGGAAAGAAATAGCCTTCACGGTGATGGCGGGGATTTTTATCACCAGTGCTATTGTTGCTGAATTGATTTCGGCAAAATTGGTTTACATGGGACCTTATTTAGCACCGATGATCGCAGGAATTGTTCCCTGGCCGGTGGTTTTTCTCCTGACAGATGTTATGAATGAGTATTTCGGAAAGCAGGCAGTGCGTAGGTTGAGCTGGATCACGAGTGCTTTGATTGCATTTTGTTTTCTGATCGTTTATGTCGCTGTTCAGTTGCCGGCAGCAGAGGGTTCCTGGTTGTCTGATAAAGAGTTTTCCAAAGCATTCGGAGGTTCTCTATGGATTATGTTCGGAAGTATTTGTGCGTTCATCGTATCCCAATTATTGGATGTTCAACTCTTTCATTCTTTCAATAAACTGACAAAAGGAAAGATGATCTGGCTGAGAAGTACCGGTTCAACAGTAGTTTCTCAGTTGGTAGATTCGTTCATCGTGGCAATCATCGGCTTATACCTTTCCGGTGCGTATCCCTTAAAAATGGTATTGATTTTGGCAATAACCGGATATCTGACCAAATTGGTCATCGCTGTTTGTCTCACGCCATTGATCTATGTGATGCATTATTTGGCTAGGAGTATTCTGGGGGAGAAAAAAGAGCATGTTATTCCAGACACGAATTAAGCAAGAAACTATTTTCAATTGATTACATGAATAAACCTCGTGATCTTTGTGCGCCTCGTGGTGAAAACAACCACTAAGAATATAAAGAACACGAAGAATGATTTTCTTTTTTGACACAATTTGTTCACGCTGTTTGTCTCACGCCATTGATCTATGTGATGCATTACCTGGCTCGTAAAATATTAGGTGATAAACCGGTGATTACCTGAACGTTGTTTTTCTAAGCAAATAGTTTATATTTATCTATCCTGTTACAGATTGAACAGGGGTTAACTAAAACGCTATTTATGAAGAAATTAATTGCTGAATTTATCGGAACCTTTTGGTTGGTGCTGGGAGGTTGCGGAAGTGCTGTTTTAGCAGCCGGGTATCCTGAACTTGGAATTGGATTTGTAGGAGTTTCTATTGCTTTTGGTTTAACGGTATTGACGATGGCTTATGCAATCGGTCATATTTCCGGCTGTCATCTGAATCCGGCTGTTACAATTGGATTGTGGGTCGGGGGAAGATTTGAGGCCAAAGATGTATTTCCATACATTGCTTCCCAAGTACTGGGAGGAATTGCCGGAGCAGGAATCCTGTATCTGATCGCAAGCGGAAAACCGGGGTTTGAATTGGGAGGATTTGCAGCAAATGGCTATGGTGAACATTCTCCGGATGGTTATAGTATGCAATCGGCATTGATTACCGAAGTAGTGATGACCTTTATTTTTTTAATCATCATTTTAGGAGCAACACACAAAAGAGCATCAGCCGGTTTTGCAGGAATTGCAATTGGTTTGGGATTAACGTTGATCCATTTAATCAGTATTCCGGTTACCAATACTTCCGTAAATCCTGCCAGAAGTACTAGTCAGGCACTATTTGTACAAGGCTGGGCTTTTGAACAGTTGTGGTTGTTTTGGGTAGCTCCGATAGCCGGAGCTATTATTGCCGGACTTCTTTATAAGTTTTTGGCTCCGGAGAATGAATAGATCGGACTATGAAATGAAAAAGGGCTTCAATTGAGGCCCTTTCTGCTATTAAAAATTGAATAAACTTATTTCGTCAACGACTTAAAGACCTCTTCCAGTGATTTTTCTTCTGTTCTGAGAGTCAGAACAAGCAAGTCGTTTTTCTGTGCAAATTGTGCTACTGTTTTACGCAAATCATCCAAAGACTGACTTTCGATGAGGTACTTGGAATCAGTGACGCGCTCTATTTTAGAAACTCCGGGGATTTTTTGCAGCAAGTTCTTAGTAACAGGCCCGTCGAATTCGGCATACACAACTTGCGTATCGGTTTCGACCTGTAGGTTTGAAGCTAAATTATCCGCCACTAATTTTC
>CAMPIU010000409.1 GCA_946886545.1 uncultured Flavobacteriales bacterium
AATTACAAAACAGTAGGGGCGAAAAATTTTTCGCCCCTACTGTTTTTATTGGATCTCCGTATGGAAATTTAATTCAATATCCGTTTCACCTACATCACACTGACCATTTTTCACTCCCGGCTGATGTTTCAATCGAATAGTCGCTGTTCCTGCAGAAGCATTCCCTACTACCCATTGACTGGTAATTCCAATCGGCAGGTTATTTGCATCCAGATCGGTTTTTGTAATTATTGTATTCAATCCATTGGTCAAATCAAAACAAAATAAATGGTCTACTCCTTCTTCTTCAACCTCCAAAGTAATATCCTCTGCCGGAATTACACTCTCATTCAATAGGGTAATCGACGCATTGTAAGTTGCATTTGCAACCAGGCGTATCGTATCAAACGCGCTTGGGTTATTTCCTCCAGGGCCATCGATATCCACAAATTGAGCCTCCACATTCGGCAAGACTCCGTTTGCATCTGTAAAAACAATTTTAAAAGTTGTAATCAGCTCTTCCTCATTTGGATTCGATGGATTTGTTACTCCTTTTTTCTTTTCTTTTTTACAAGCTGTCAGTGCAATACACACGACGCTTAAAATCATAAATGCTCTTTTCATATCTTCTGTTTTTAGAGTGAAGTGATTTGGGATCTACTTCACTGTTTTCTTAATAATTGAAAACGGAACCAATACTTTAATTGTCCAGTTCCTTCCCAGTTCATCAGTAAAATACCGGAATCGGTTCATGTAATCCCGGTAACTTAAATTTGTTAAATTGGAACATGCAAGAACAACCTGCAGATTTTCTCCATTGTTCATTTTTTTAATAATTCCGGCTTGTGCGCTCAACAAGTCATATCCTTTCGGAGGACTAACCTAATCTGAGTTAGCCACATAGCGCTTTTGTTTGAAAACATCCAGTAATTCAACTTCTACAAAACAATTCAACTTATTGCCGGTTCTGACTGTTGCAAAGCGCAATCGCTGTGTAACCCTGTTAGATGGCATTCCATATAAATACTGATTGTTTCGCAGATCTGTTCCAAGCAACAGATTTCCCTGGAATTGGTACGAAATATATTTCCCAACGGGAACCTCTATCCTCCCGTTCAGTCCATAAATTTGGGTATTGGACTGCACATAACGAAATACAGGAAACGCACCTATGATCGTGAGCATGGGAGGAAGTGAGGGCTGTAGGTTGATGTAACCGTCAAAATAATTGTAAAAAACGGATAAATCAACTTTCGCAATATGCGACTTGTACTGAACACCTAACTGTGAGTTGTAAACGATCTCTTTTTTTAATTGTACATCCCCAATTTCTATTGAAGCCGCTCCATGATGCAGACCATTGCTGTACAGCTCGTTAATTGACGGAGGTCTCCACGCTGTTCCCAGGCTCATTCGCACGATCCAATGATGTCCCAAAAGTCTTGAAACACCAGCTGAAGCACTTGGATTTTGAAATTGTTTGATCGGTCTTGTCAGTACATCATCCTCATAAATGAAGACTTGTAATTTGGAATAATCGTAGCGCAAACCAAAGTCAAATAACCATTTTTCATTCTCGTAAACTCCTAAATAATAGGCTCCTGCCTGTATTTTCTTAAAGTTTGGAATGAAGAATCTCCCTGAGTATGCATTACTTTGCTCGATACCGGAAACGCCAAACGCGCTTTTGAATCGGTCAGAATGTTTGATCTCTGTTTTTATATCCAGTGAATTTGTCCAAAGATTTAATTCAAAGGCAGGTAGATTCAAAGCAGCAATACTATCATTGTATCCTTTATGCAAATCATATTCCTGTCTTAAGTTGAACTGGTAACCATAAACCAAACTTGTCCGGATCTTTTTATTCCAATTGTAAGCCACATGTATTTTACTCAGATCATGCTGCACTAATTGCTTTGGATTCTCCAGGCTGTAAGTAAAAGAACCCGTGTCTTTGGGAACAGAGGCAGCGAAAGCCGCATTTAAATCGGATAGATTCCCGATATGCGAACCTGTAAATATTCCCAGTCGGGTAGAATACTTCGTATAAAACACGTCCATTTCAAATTTCTCCCCTTTATAACCAAGAGCAGCGCTGTAACTGTATTCGTTAGAAGCTGTATTCTTGATCCAATAGTTCGGAGCCTTTTGTGTTCCGTTGATTCTTCCTGTTCCATGAACACGGTACGCCCACTTCCCTGATTTTGTAAATGATCCTGCAACCAAGCCTGAAATTCCTCCTCCACGTCCATTGCTGTTCCCGTTCAGCTTTATCCAGCCTGCAGTGTTCTTTTGATAACGAAGCTCATCAGGGGAAACCAGGATTACTCCGCCAATTGCATCTGTTCCATACTGTAAACCGGCTGCTCCTTGGATAACAGTTAGATTCCCTGCCAGATTCGGATCAATTTCCGGTGCGTGTTCACTTCCCCATTGCTGTCCTTCCTGGCGAATTCCATTATTTACAATCACTAAGCGATTGCTGTGCATTCCGTTTATGACCGGTTTAACGATAGAAGACCCTGTATTCAAGCTGGTTACACCTGGAAAACGAAGCAACTGTTCCCCTAAAGTATTTCCCTTGATCTTACTGATATCGTTTGTTTTCATTGACATTACCTCCTGAGACTCCCTTGGAAAACGATAGGCCTCAATCAATAATTCATCCAACTCAACCTGGTGAGTCTCCACTTTAAAGACAATTAAACCGGCACTTGGAACCGTGATCTCCAAATCCATTGGTTCGCAACCAAAATGAGGAACGCAACGCAATGTAATTCGTCCGGCGCATAGACCGGCAAACTGAAAAACACCGCTGGAATCCGTTTGTATCGTATTTGTTTGAATGGAAACCCTGGCAAAGGGAATCAATTCGTTTGTATGAATATCTCTTACCTCACCACGAATGGAATAATCACAGTTTTGTGAATAAGCCAATATGGAGCAGCAAATAAATACTCCTAATAAATAAACTTTCATGAAAAATGAATGATGTTAACTAAGCTCGAAAATCATCAGTCTCAAAACTGATCTTAAATCAACTCATTCAAAGGTGGACCACGAAGCGATAAAGGCGTATCTTTTACAGGTAATTCGCAGTATCTGTAATCTATAAAGTGAAAATCAAATGAAGCTTTCCAACTTGTTTCTACATTCGATCCCTGATGAAAAAGCAAGGGAAGCTGAAGGTCACAAAAAGCACATTTTTCAACACCTTGCTTAAAGGTTAATCCATGTGAATGATCACTTACATGCTTGGAAGTATGATTATGAGCAAGGTCATGCCAGTTGTTTATCGGAACTAAAAAGCCCAGAAAACCAACCAGTAAGAGGGAAGAAAGAATCCGCACCAATGATTTAC
>CAMPIU010000410.1 GCA_946886545.1 uncultured Flavobacteriales bacterium
TAGGGTTTATGTTTTATATATTTTTAAATTTATTAAAAAAGTAAGTTTATTATTTCATTTTTTTTACTAATATTGGTTTGCTAAAACTAGAATTGAGTCTCTAAATCAGTTATTTCCAGTTAAAAGGATTGCGAGTCTCATTCAAAAATGAAAAACTGCTTTTATGAAAACTAACGGAGTAAAACTACGTGCACTATTCGCATGTTTGTTTTTTTCGGTGCTCTTTAATGGAGTATCCGGTCAAACAAATGGAGTCGTTCGGTGCTACACGGATGAGAATGATGCAATCCTGCATGCCAACCACCCTGAATTAGAATCACGTCAACAGTTTGAACAATGGATTCAGTCTGAAATTTCGGAGAATATGGCTACCGGCAAAATTATTGGTGGCGTATACCAAATTCCGGTTGTAGTCCATGTAATCCATAACGGAGAAGCCGTTGGTACCGCAAGTAATGTAAGTTATGCTGCTATTCAATCCCAGATTGATGTTCTGAATGAAGATTTCAGAAGAATGTTCGGATCCAACGGATGGAACACGGATCCCGTTGGTGCAGATACTCAAATTGAATTTTGTTTGGCTAAAAGAAGACCCGATGGATCTGCTTTCCCTGGTGGTGAAGACGGAGTGAACAGGATCAACCGTTCAACGGCTGGTTTTACAGCTCCGCCTTTCAGTACGGCTTATATTGATGCCACAATTAAACCTTATACCTATAATAACGGTACACCTGCAATTGTTGGAACTTATGCCAGGGGTTGGTCGCCGGATAAGTATATGAATATTTGGCTTTGCAACATCAGCGGAGGTATTTTAGGTTATGCTCAGTTTCCTGAATCACCGATTGGTGGTATGGGATGTGGATCACAGGTAGTAGCCACTGACGGAGTCGTATTTCTTTACAACTCGATCGGTAAAAGTTCAGTAACTGGTTTTTCAGGACCGTATAATGAAGGTCGTACAGCAACACATGAAATTGGTCACTGGTTGGGATTACGCCATATTTGGGGTGATGGAGGATGTACTGTCGATGATTATTGTAATGATACTCCCTTAGCCGGTGGCGCAAATTACGGCTGCCCCACAATTAATAGTTGTACAAATGCACCGGATCCCGGAAATGATATGATTGAGAATTACATGGATTACACGGATGATCTTTGTATGAATGTCTTCACCAATGATCAAAAGCAACGAATGCGGGCTGTATTGGAGGCTTCACCTATGCGGGTTTTGTTGATAAACTCGGATGCCTGTACTCCTCCGAATCCGAGTGATGCATCTATAACTGACGTCTTTGCTCCGATAGGTGATAATTGTGCGGGAGCAATAACTCCAAGTGTGCAATTAAGAAACCGGGGTTCCAATAACCTCACTTCTGCTACGATTTCTTACAAAATTGATAATGGTACTCCGGTAACATTCAGCTGGACAGGGAATTTGAGTCCGAATTCAACAGCAACAGTAAGTTTGCCAGCATTTACAGCTACTTTAGGAACACACTCGTTCAGAGCGTATTCAACACTGCCAAATGGAATTGCAGATCCGTACACAGTTTACGATACCTCCGGAATTGATTTCGTGGTTTCCAATGGGATTATGCCGAATTATACACAGGATTTTGAAGGTCAATCCTTTCCACCTGATGTGAAATGGAGAATCGACAACGTAAATGCGGATTGCTACAAATGGTCTCCGGCTTCGGGAATCTCTTCCACAGGAACATTTACAAATAATATTGCCCAGGTTCCTTGCTATAACAATGGATCAACTTCCAATGAGGATTTGTATACTCCTGTTTTCTTACTGCCGTGTAACGCAACTGCTGCAACCTTGAAATTTGATGTGGCTTACAGGAGAAGACTTGCCGGTTCCAATGATCAGTTGATCGTGCAGATTTCTACCGATTGCGGAGCAACCTGGACAAACGTCTACAATAAAACCGGTAATGGAGCGCAGCCGCTGTATCAAAGTGCAACTTTGTCCGGGGGAGAATACTTTCCTACAGTCGCTACCGATTGGAGAACGGAAACGATTAACTTAATGTCTTATGTTACAGCAGCGTCTGACAATATCCGATTCCGTTTCAGGGGAGTTTCAGCTAATGGAAACAATATTTACATTGACAATGTGAAGTTTGAAGGAACAACTCCAGGAGAAATTCAGTTGACTTCAGGAAGTACGGATGTTTTGGACGGAGGTTATTATACTTATGCAAATACCTTATCAGGTGGTTCAACTACAGCAACGTTTACGGTAACAAATACCGGAACTACCAATTTAACATTAACAAATCCGATTACAGTTACAGGAACAGGTTTTGCTTTGGGTACTGGATTCGGAAGCACAACACTTACTCCTGGTTCAACAACAACCTTCACTGTGGTGTTTTCACCAGGTGCGGCCGGAAATTTCACCGGAAATGTTCAGTTTGCAACCAATGATTGTGATGAAGGAACCTACAATTTTGCATTGAATGGAGTAGGAATTGTAACTCCACCGATAGCAGATTTCTCAGCTTCTTCAACTACGATTTGTCAGGGATCATCTATAACCTTCACTAACTTGTCTACGTTTGCAAATTCGTATGCATGGACATTTACTGGAGGAACACCCGGTACTTCAACTGCTACAAATCCAACGATTACTTACAATACGGCAGGAACTTATGCGGTAACACTTGTTGCTACCAATGCAAACGGGTCAGATACGGAAACAAAAAATGCCTATATAACGGTTGTTGCTTCTACTGCAACTGCATTGCCATTAAACGAAGGTTTCACAACTGCAACTTTTGTTCCGACAGGTTGGTCATTGGTGAATAACAATGCTTCTCCAACTTCCTGGGCCAGAACAACAGCTGCCGGTCTTGCTCCTACGGCAGGGAATGCCATGTGGTTTAATAACTTCACATATAACGACTCGGATGATGATGTTGTCAGATTAAAACCACTGATTTTCACCGGACTTTCGTCAGCGCAAATGACTTTTGATGTGGCTTATGCACCTTATGATGCTGCTAATTTTGACGGGTTGGAAGTGTTAGTGTCAACAAATTGCGGAGCTTCATTTACCAGTGTTTATTCTAAATCCAATACCACTTTGGCTACGGCTGCGGCAATGACAACAGCATTTACTCCAACTACTGCTGCTCAATGGAGAACAGAAACGGTAGATTTGACCCCTTATATTGGTCAGGCAAATGTGATTATTGCTTTCAAAAACTTATCCGGATACGGAAATAACTTGTATGTTGATAATATCAATGTGACCGGAGTGGTTTCAACAACTCCTCCAACTCCAAGTTTTACAACAACTGTGACGTCCGTTT
>CAMPIU010000411.1 GCA_946886545.1 uncultured Flavobacteriales bacterium
CTTTATAGCCAAATTACCTTTAGCCTTAAGTTGCAATTTTGTTTTGAATTTAATGAACAAAATATGCTTACAAAAAAATGTGTGGCTTTTGCCGTTTTCCTGATGCTGTGTCAGAATATTGCTCTTTGTCAGAAATTAAAGATTGGAGATAAAGCTCCCGATTTTGAAACGATTGACGCAAATGGGGATACCATAAAATTAAGTAACTATAGAGGACAAAAAGTATTGGTTGCTTTTTTTAGATATGCAGGTTGTCCGGTTTGTAATTCCAGGGTTCACGATCTTATTCAAAATTACGATAGCATTAGTTCAAAGGGATATAAAATTATTGCAATCTATGAATCAAATAATAGCATATTAAAAGAATACTTATTAGAAACTCCCGCGCCTTTCAATGTGATTGGCGACCCTAAATTAAAGCTCTACAAAGAATACCGTGTTGAGAAATCCTTTTGGAAAATGCTAGGCTCTGCTTTTAAAAAACAACCGAATGAGTCAATGAAAAAGGGGCAGAAACTATTCTCGAAAAAGTACAAACGAGACGGGAATTTAACGAGGATTCCCGCCGATTTTGTTATTGACGAAAACGGGATATTGAAAGCGGTACATTACGGAACAAACATTGGCGACCATTTACCTCTTATAGAAATTTTAAATCAATAATATATGAAATACACAAAAATTACCACGTGGTTTTTAGCCATATCGATGTTTATGTTTGGCATTCTTAAATTTGTAAATCCTTTCAAAGGCTGGTACACTATTCAGGTTGCCAACAGCGGTTTGGGACAATCATCATACACCCTGGGTATTGCAGGAGAAATTGCTGTCGGGATAACTCTTTTTATATGCTTAATCTATCGAAAGAGGATTTCAACGAAATCATATACTTTTTTCACAACTGTTTCTTATTCTGCAATCATCATCATGATGCTCACAGGCAGCTATGTTCACCTCCACCCAAATGTACCCGGTGATGTTTTGCCACTTAAAATCAAACCGCCATATATTCCGGTTTTCTTTTTACTAATTGCATTATCAAATATAGTATTGATGATGGGGACTATGCTAAAAGCAAAGCGGATATAAAGGCCGAAAAACTAACTAATGTTAGGTGAAAGTGTTGATCAGCATGTAATGTGTGGTTATTTTATAACAAGAAATAAGAAAATGCCATTGCCTTATTGAATTTCCGATCGTTTCCTTTTATTACGATTCATAAATTAGCCTATATCAGAATTTGTATATATTTTAAGGCATTGTAACGCTTCCTTTTACTATGAAACAATTCCCGCTTCTTTTCTGTTTTTTCATTCCCTTTGTTTTTTTTGGGCAGCACAGGAAAACAGACACTGAAATAAAAAGAGTAAAGGCCATGAAGTCGGACACGAATAAAGTGAAAGCCCTAAACGACCTGGCCTGGGAAATAAAGTACGATTCTCCCGAAAAAAGCTTTGAACTTTGTCAGCAGGGGCTTGAACTGGCTCAAAAACTGCATTTTTTTTCAGGACTGGCGAATGCCTATAAAATCAAAGGGATTCTTTATGATGGGATGAGTGATTTTCCTAAATCAATTAATGCGTATGATAAAGCCATATTCTATTTCAGGAAGAGCAAAGACAAATTGGGAATTGCGAAGGTAGAAGTGAATATAGGGATGCTTTACCGGAAACTCCAACGGAATGAAGAGGCCATTCAGAAATTCAATCAATCACTTTTAGTTTTTAAACAATATGATTTTATTCAGGGGGAATACCTGATTTATTCGAATCTTGCTGTTTCGTACAATGAATTGCAGAATCATAGAGAGGCACTTGAACAGATCCAGAAGGCATATACCATTATGAAAATACTCGGTATTGAAGATCCGAATATCTATGGCAATCTGGGGAATTCGTACCAATATCTCAAAAGACCTGATGAGGCCATCTATTATTACGAAAAAGCGATTATGCTGGAACAAAATCAGCGAACGGCTGTCTGGCTCCATAATCTAGGAATGACCTACGAAGAAAAAGGCGATTGGAGGAAAGCAATGACTTACTATTTAAAGGTTCTTAGTTCCGATCCTGAAATTTACCAGGAGATGAGAACGCGTCTGCAGATTTCAAAACTATATCGGAAAATGGGGACCTTCGAGAGCGCGTTGGACCAAATGGATACCTTTGTGAAGATCAGGGATTCGCTCATTACTATTGAGACTTCTCAACAACTTTCTGAACTCACCAAACGATACGACTTGGAAAAGAAACAGCTTCAGATCAAGTCTTTGAGGAAACAGAAAAGTATTCAGGCAAACAGGATCAAAAGCGAACAAAGACAAAAATATATTTACGCAGGATTTGGTGGACTATTCCTGTTGCTTGGGGCATTGCTTCTGCGGACCCTCTACTTGAAAAGTAAGTCAGGAAAGATAATACTGGAACAAAAATCGGAGGTGGAACTTCAGAAACAAATGGTTGATCTGAAGAATAAGGAAATTCTTGATTCCATCAATTATGCCAGAAGGCTCCAGGAGGCTATTTTTCAAGACATGGCTTATTGGAAAGATTTTTTTGAGGAAAGTTTCATATTCTTTAAACCCAAGGATATTGTTACCGGTGATTTCTATTGGCTGGAAGAACATGAGGCGGTGCTAAACGGGGAAGCTGCCACATTAATTTATTTTGCTGTTGCTGATTGTACAGGACATGGTGTACCCGGTGCTATTGTAAGTGTTGTTTGTCGCAATGCACTCAATCGATCAATCAGTGAGTTTGGTACCCTGGCGCCCGGCGAATTACTTAACCGAACGCACGAGCTGATCATGGAGGCGTTCAAGCGTGGAACAGATGGATTGAATGATGGGATGGACATCAGCTTGTGTTGCCTGAATAAAGAAACCCTGGAACTGAAATGGGCAGGGGCAAATAATCCTTTATGGTTTAAAAATCCGGATGACGCCACTATTACGGAGCTAAAACCGAATAAACAACCTATTGGTTCATATAACAGAACAGAACAGTTCGTTACGCATACGGTTCAATTAAAGAAGGGATCGCTTATTTACCTATTCACTGATGGTTATCCGGATCAGTTTGGAGGACCGAAGAACAAAAAATATCAGAAACGCGTTTTGCAGGAACAGGTCATGGAAATTTCACAGATGGGAATGGTGGAACAACAGCAACAGCTCGAATACAATTTCCAAACCTGGAAAGGTGACCAGGATCAAACGGATGATGTTCTGATGATTGGAATTCGAATAAGCTGAGTAAAATGAAAAATATAATTTACCTCTGGAAAAGAATAACTTATAAAATGTAAATTTACCTGCTTGTACAATAG
>CAMPIU010000412.1 GCA_946886545.1 uncultured Flavobacteriales bacterium
AGAAATTTCGAATGTGGAAAGATATTCCTACCAGGATGTTGCCAATGCACTTTCGGCTCATTCGGGAAAAACAGTTGCTTATAATGATGTTTCCGCAGCAGATTTTTCAAAAGCATTGACTGAGGCCGGTGTTCCGGAAGAAATGATCGGGTTTTCACTTGGATTTGCCGCAGCAACAAAAGATGGTGATTTTGATATTCCGAATACACATTTGGAGCAGCTTTTGGGAAGAAAACCAAGCTCTCTGGATCAATTTATCGGAGAAATATACCAATAATCAATCTCAATTGATTTCTAAAAGCGGTTTGTGAATTCACAACCGCTTTTTTTATTTTGTAACTTCAGCCTGTTCATTAATTGTAAGTTATGATTCTAGACTTTTTTATCGGCGTTTTACTCATAAACTCACTCCCTCACTTTGTACTGGGAATTACAAAAACACGTTTTCTCGGGATGTTCGGGTACAAACCTATCGCAAATATCTGGTATGCGGTTGTCCAGTTTCTTCTTGCATTGGTATTGTTTCATATTCAGCATGGAATCACATCTATTCTTGAAAACGGTATTTTTCTGGGCGCCGCGTGTACTTGTCTCTTGTTTTTAATTTTCGGGAAATCCATTTTGAAGTTTTATCAGAAAAAGTAACTTTAAATGAAGAATTCAGAATTAGGAATGAAGAGATGGATCTCTCTGTATTCTGCATTCAACATTCATAATTATATAAATGGATTTATTCACTCCCGCTCCGGACGAAACACACAATTGGCTTCCATCTGACGGAACAGTGAATTATTATGGAGTTGTTTTTCCCAAATCACAGGCCGATTTTTTCCTGGATTATCTTCTGAATAACATTGAATGGAAAAACGATGAGGCGATCATTTTCGGAAAACGTATCGTAACAAAGCGAAAAGTAGCCTGGTATGGTGAGAAGGCCTTCGAATACACTTATTCCAATACAACCAAACAAGCCTTACCCTGGACGAAGGAATTACTTGAACTCAAACACATCATTGAAGCAAAAACGGGAGAAACTTTTAATTCCTGTTTACTCAACCTTTATCATGACGGAAACGAAGGAATGGCCTGGCACAGCGATGCGGAAAAAGATCTAAAGAAAAACGGAGCCATCGGATCGGTGAGTTTTGGAAGCGAACGTAAGTTTGCTTTTAAACACAAAAGGAATGGTGGAACGGTTTCTTTAATACTGGAACACGGAAGTTTACTCGTAATGAAAGATGAAACGCAGACCAATTGGCTTCACAGGCTTCCACCTACCCACTTGTCCAAAAAACCGAGGGTAAACCTGACGTTTCGTACAATTGTTGACTAAGACGAATTATCTTTACTCCAATATTGAACTAAATTTATGCAGGATTTATTAGATGAAAAACCAATGACAACACAAAAAGTAATTCAATTCCGTATTTGGGTAATTCTTATCTGGATCGCTGTTTTTGTTATAGGGTATCTTTTCAGAATAATGCACTGGCCAGGGAATAGTCTTCTTAGAGTAATCGGAGCCGGTGGATTTATGGCTTACTCACTTTCTTTTCTGATATTGGTTTCCCAAAGAAGCAGTTTAATTATTGTTCTCAATTGTCTGAGCCTTTTATGGATAATTGTTCTCCTTTGGGGAATGTTTTTTAATGACGGGTATCCATTCAATGAGCAAGGATTAATTGCACAGGGAATTGCGTTTGCTTTTTTGTTCCTGGTTCATTTTGTGATTCTTTATTTCATAAAAAAGAACAGAGAAGCTAAGAAAACTATCGAAAAATAAGCTCAATGAATCCTGCAAAGACATTTCTAAGCGATTTCAAAACCACCCGCAATTTCGCACAGGTGATTCCATTCTTAGTCAAGGAAGAAGCTTTGAGATCCGCTGTTTTTGAAGAGATCGAATGCGAGGAATACCCCTTTCCCGAATATGCTTCCTGGATTGCTATTCACTTTTTTGAAAAGCACCCGGACCTGATGACCCGTAAACAATTTGATTCAATGGTTACCGTTTTACTCAAAACAAAAAATCATTCTGTGCAACGCAATCTTTCAAATGCCTTGGTCAATGCTCCATTCGATTGTTCAGAAAACGGTGAATTGCTGGACGTACTGATTGATTTTCTACATCAGTCGGAAGCTCTTCCTGCTTTAAAATTCCATTCTCTGCGTATGATCGAACAACACTTTTTACCCGCATATCCGGAATTGATCAGGGAATTGAAAACCTTGTTTGAAGTTATTTCCAATCATCCAAAAAAGTCCATGCAGGCAATGGCAAGAAATTTCGAAAAAAAATACCGTAAACATCCTTACTATGTGCAATAAACTCCTTTTCACTATTCTTTCTGTCTTTTTTTCAAGTCAGGTGTTTTCACAAACCATTCTCTTGGAAGAAATCATGAAAGGTGAAGAATTTGTAGGATTCTCCCCACAAAATATCAAATGGACTCTGGATAATGAATCCGTGATCTTTGACTGGAACCCAAACAGTGAATTGGGAAGGAGTCTCTACGCTTATCACATCAAACAAAAGCAAACCTCTAAAATTCCTGTTAGCAACGGGCAATTGATCTGTACTCCAACTTTAGATAATCGAGACCAACTAATTGATAATTATTACTTTAATGACAATGGGGATTTGGTTCGTTATAACATAAAAAGCAAATCCAAAACAACCATTTTTTCCGGTACTGAGCCTATCGGAAATGTGTTCCGGGTGAAGAATCCGCAATTCATTTACTTCACCGTTCAATCCAATCTGTTTTGTTACAATGAATCCACAGGAAGTATTATTCAAACAACCAATTTTGTACAGGGAAGTAAAACGGCAAATAAAGCAGATACCAGTTTTCTATATCAGCAGCAGCGTGAATTGTTCTCATACATCAAACTTCAGGATGAAAAGAAAAAATGGAATGAAAAACAGCCTAAACGGAAAACTCCTGCGGGAATCTACTATTCAAAAAACGAATATGTTGCCAAACTGAATGTCAGCCAGGATGGAAAATACGTTTCGTTTGTGCTTGTTATGGATTCCGATGAACCTGCTACAAATTATGAAACTTACATTACAAGTGACGGTTTCACACATCACCCTCAGGCAAGAGCCAAAGTAAATGACAAAGAACCCAACTCACGTATGGGAATTTTCGACACGGAAAAAGACAGCATTTATTTTATTGATTATTCGGTTTTGAAAGACATCCGCAAAAAACCGGCCTATCTTGCAGAGTATGGAATAAGCGGGTTGTATACCAAAGACCGGGATGTGTGTTTTCACCAGGCAATCATGAGTCCGGATGAAAAAA
>CAMPIU010000413.1 GCA_946886545.1 uncultured Flavobacteriales bacterium
CCTGGATTTTAGCAATCGTTTCTTTCGTTGAAACAATCAATCCTCCCAAAACTCTTCCCTGACCATCAATGTACTTTGTTGCAGAATGAATAACAATATCAGCTCCCAGTTTTAACGGTTGCTGCAGAACCGGAGTTGCGAAACAATTGTCAACGATCAGTAGTACTTTCTTCGCTTTACATATCTCAGCCAGTCGCTTGATATCAATAATATCCAAACCGGGATTGGAAGGTGTTTCGATATAAACAATTTTTGTTTCGGGTCTGATTTCCTCTTCATAAGCATCATAATCAATGGCATCCACGTATGTGGTCGTAATTCCCCATTTCGGAAGGATATTTACAAACAACTGGTGTGTCGACCCGAAAACGGATTTGGAAGACACAATATGGTCCCCATTCTGAAGCAAGGCAGCAAAAGTGGTGAAAACAGCAGCCATTCCGGTTGCAGTAGCCCATGCAGCTTCCCCTTCTTCCAATCTGGAAACTTTTTCAAGTAGCTCATCCACATTGGGATTGGAGTAGCGGGAGTAAATATTTGCCTCAATCTCATCCGAAAAGGCTGCACGCATTTGTTCTGCATCATCAAAGACATAACTGGAGGTCAAATAGATTGGAACACTGTGTTCTGCTTCTTGAGAACGCTCATTCTGAATGCGAATGGCAAGGGTTTCGTTTCTGTAATTCTTCATGATTGATGTCTTACTTCTGTTTGAATATGGATATTCGGATTGAGGGAGGCTGAAACGGAACAATATTTTTCATGACTTAATTTCACTGCAGCTGCAGCTTTTTCCAAATCAACTTCGGGGTTAAAGGAAAAGACCAGATAAATCGTTTCAAACACTGCAGGAACAGCATCTTTTCTGTTTGCATCAACATTCACTTCATAAAATGTGACTTCCTGACGTTGTTTCTGCAAGATCAGCAAAACGTCTATGGACATACAGCCTGCTAGTGAACCGGCAAGAACTTCCATTGGTCTCATTCCCTTGTTTTTTCCTCCGATTTTTTCAGTTGCATCCATTTTTATTGAAATTCCTGCTTCGTTCTTTACTTCCAAAACAAAGGGAGATTCTACTAGTTTTAATTCTAACTTCATGATAGCTCCTCAATTAAACTTACTGCTTGTTCTCTCTGAAGTTGCAGATTTTTTGTCAATTCCACACTATCGGGAATAATTGCAAGAAAATAGTCTGATGCGTTGTTCCAATCTTGTTTTAAAATTTCCTTATAAGTGATACTTCCTATTTTATAACTATGCGATGGTCCTGAATAGGTTTCAAGTGTTTCAATAAATTCCACTTCATCCAGTTTTTCCTGTGTTGTTGCACTCAAATACACTTTCACGGAATAATCACTTTCAAAAATCAAGACTTCTTCCGTTTTTGACTTTTTGTATTCGTAAGCGTAATCAAATTGCAGGGCTGAAATATCTGAAAGAACAGCGCTTGCCGTCGGATGACTTCCTGCCCCTTTTCCTAAAAACAATTGTTTGTCGGAAAATAAAGCTTCTACCACCACTGCATTGAACTCATTTTCAACATTGAAGGCAAAATGATTACTTGGAATAATATGCGGTGCAACGAAACCAACTACCTGATTATTAATTCGTGTTCCGAAAGCCAGTAATTTGATCTTCAATCCTTTTTCACGGGCATACCTTGCATCCCATTCTTTCAATTGACGGATTCCGTAATTCCAAACAGCCTCTTGTTTAGCTGTAAATCCAAAAGCATGTTTCAACAACAAAACCAATTTGTATTTCGCATCAAAGCCATCTACATCCGAAGTCGGATCAAGCTCTGCGAAACCCAATTCCTGTGCGTTTTTCAGTGCCTCATCAAAAGATTCTCCCTCTCCGGTTTTTGTGAGGATATAATTGGTTGTCCCGTTTACAATTCCATTGATGTTGGAAAGTGAATCGTTGTTGTAATATTCTTCCAGGTTCCGGATAATCGGAATGGAACCACCAACCGATGCTTCATATAAGAAGGAAACATTGTTTTCCTTTGCCAGCGAAACCAATTCATCCATATAATAAGCAATCAGTTTTTTATTCGCTGAAACAACATGCTTTCCGGCTTTCAATGCGCGTGTTACGATCTCATAGGCAGCTTCGTAATCATTGATTAATTCCACCACTACATTGATTTCCTCATCATTCAGAATACGATCTGCATCCGTACTGAAATAATCCGCGTCAATGATTCTCTTTTTCTTCAAATCTTTGATTACAATGTGTTTGATCGAAGCCTGAAGCAAGGTTGTTTTATTTAATACTTCATATAATCCGGTGCCTACACATCCGAAACCGAATAATCCTATTGTGAGTTGTTTTTTCATCTTAGTTGTTGTTTAAAAATTGTGTAATGTGATTTGCCAATGTTTCTGTTTCTACTAAAAATCCGTCATGACCGAAATCAGAATGCAGACTAATCAGTCTTGCATTTGGCAGTTGTTTGCTTATTTCTTCCTGCTCTGTAATCGGAAACAATAAATCGGAATCTATTCCAATCACCAAAGCAGGCATGAGACATCGTTCAAAAACTTTTTCATCCCTATTCCTGAAAACATTGTGGGAATCCATTGCTTTCGACAAAATCCAATAACTGAAAGCATTGAAGCGCTTTGCTAATTTTTCGCCCTGGTATTGCTGATAAGAGCTTGCTTTGAAATCATCGAAGCCTGAATTATTGTCCTGGCTTTGTGTGATTTGATAACCTTCATAAGTCCGGTAACTCAGCATTCCAATTGCTCTGGCAGCTTTCAATCCGGCTTGTCCCCCGTTTTCCTGTTTTCCGAAAAAAGTTGGATCTGCCTGAATAGCCATCCGCTGTGCTTCATTGAATGCAATGCCAAACGGAGAATGTTTTAAGTTGGTCGCAATTGGAATGATATGATCAATTTTGTCCGGAATCAATAATGCCCATTCTAAAACTTGTTGTCCGCCCAAAGATGCACCGATCAAGGTATGTATCCGTTCTATTCTGAGTTCTTTTCGAACCAATTCCAATCCGGCAACCATGTCTCTGATCGTGAGAACCGGAAAAGTATCAAACCGCTCTTCGGGTAATAACTCTTCACTCAAGGGACCTGTTGAACCGTAAGCACTTCCGGGAACATTCACTGCTACAATAAAATAATGCTCCGGATCGAAACATTTACCTTCTCCGAATAATCCATCCCACCATTCCTGTACCAGATGATTTCCGGTAAGTGCATGACAAACCCAAACTACATTTGATTGTTCTTCATTTAATTTTCCCCAAGTCTGATACACCAGGGAAAGATTCGATAGTTTTCTTCCT
>CAMPIU010000414.1 GCA_946886545.1 uncultured Flavobacteriales bacterium
CGCTATTGCAGAAGTGGAGACGAATAAAGGTTGGACCGGAGTGGTCGACGGAGACGAAGTGATCCTGGATATGAGCGATTTCGAGATCCGTGCGGAAGATATTCCGGGATGGTTGGTTGCTTCTGAAAACGGATTGACGGTTGCCCTGGATAGTACGATTACCGAAACGCTGAGAATGGAAGGTGTGGCAAGAGAATTGGTAAACCGCATTCAGAACCTGCGTAAAGATTCAGGATTGGAGGTAACGGATAAAATCCGTCTGACCCTGAAATCATCTGAGTTTATCCAACTGGCAGCAGAAGCAAATAAGCAGTTTATTTGTGATGAGGTATTGGCAACTGACTTAAAGCTTACTTCCGATAATTTTGAAGGACTTTCAACAGATATTGAAGAAGATGCAGACACCTTGATCAGGGTAGATAAGATTTAATAGATTGGTGACTGAATGCTTGCGCTAATCGTATGCCAACTGAAATGCCGGATTCTCCCGGCATTTTTTATTTTTAATCCTTTTTTCGGAGATTTAATGGCTCTTTCTTGGAAGGTCTTCTTAATTTTAGACAAAGGGAGATGAAGACAAGATGCGACTAGTTGGAAGAAGGAAGAAAAAAGAATTGGATGAGCTGTTTGATGCGTTTTACAACCAAGTGGATTACACATCGGATAATTTGGAATTCCTGGTTGATTTGGTAGCATATTTTCGTCCGGAAAAAGTGGACAAAAGAAAGCCGGTGAGTATTCAGCCCTTACTGGATTATCTGAAGGAAAACGCTGTGAAGCGCTATGCCATGGCTGTTTATCTTCGAAATGTATTTCAAAATCGCAAATTCACAACTATTTTAACGGATTCGGGAATTATTCGGGATGCTTATTTTATCCGGGAGGTGAGGGAGCGCATCGCTTCTAAGATTTTACCGGAGCAACCTGAACCCGACACCCTTCAGTTCCTGTTGAACCAAGTTTTCTACAAACAGACTGATTTCGAATGGGTCCAGGAAATTGCCCTTACGGAAATCAATGAATTGCTTGTCTTGCTTGATTTGAAAACGATTTATGACGACAGCAATCATAGCCCGGATTCAGCAATTCGGGAAATCATTAACGGGATCAGTTTGCTGATCCAGAGAATAAGTGGCAGGGCATTGGAACAGGATGTGTTGATCATGATTCCGGAATATGAGAATATCCAAAGCCCTTTTGAATTATTTGAAAAGAAGCTTGATCTAATCCTCTCAAAGATTGCCCGTGAACCGGGTTTTTCCGTTTCCGCTACTGATTCTGATTTCCAGGATTTGATCCAATTGCTTCAGGCTTGTCATCAAATCATTAATACTGCTTTTGACAATAGCGCAAAATTTGGAATTTCAATCCGGGTAAATCAAAGTCTGCTGCGGATCAGGCAGCAATTATTTCGCATAGAAGCACTGATTCCCTTACTTGCAACAGATTCAGATGAAGACAAACGCGATAATTCTATTTATTTAGCCATTAAGCTGATTAAATACAATTGCAGAAAAAATAATATTCGCCGCTTGATGCTGGATAGTACCCAAACCATTGCTTATGAGGTGACACAGCATACGGCGAAAACCGGGGAACACTATATCACGAATTCGAAGAAGGAATATTACCAGATGCTGCTGACAGCCTGTGGAGCGGGTCTGATAGTTGGCTTTCTCTGTGTCTTTAAGATTTTATTGGGAAAATTTGAGGTGAGTGATTTTGGATATGCAATGCTGTATAGTATGAATTATGCATTCGGATTTATTCTCATTTATCTTTTGGGTTTCACATTGGCAACCAAACAACCGGCTATGACCGCTGCAGCTATTGTTAAATCGATAGAAGCAGGAATGTCAGGAGTAAAAAATGAAGCCGACAGACACCGCTCGTTCGCCATTCTTTTTTCACAATTATTCCGTTCTCAATTCATTGCTTTCGTTGGAAACGTGCTCGTTGCTTTTCCGGTTGCGCTCTTACTGATCTGGTCATTGCAAGGTTTAGCGGGTTTTCAGATCGTAGATGAAGAGAAAAGTGCACACTTGCTGAAAGACATCAATCCGATAGAATCCCTGGCGATACTTCATGCTTCCATTGCGGGAGTGTTTTTGTTCTTGTCGGGAATTATTTCAGGATCGATTTCCAATAAACTGAAACACAAGAAGATTTACAATCGCATCAAAGAACATCCGGTTTTGAAAATCTCTCTTGGAAAAGAAAGAGCAGAGCATTTCGCTTCATGGATTGACAGGAAATGGGCAGGTGTGGCTTCCAACTTTTGGTTCGGGGTTTTTATGGGCTCAACAGCTTCCATCGGAATTTTTTTTGGACTGAATCTCGATATCCGGCACATTACTTTTGTCTCCGGAAACCTGGCAATCGGTTTATTCGGTGAAGGCTTTCATACCGGATGGTACCCGATTTTAATGGGAATTGTTGGAATTGGTGTGATAGGCTTTTTCAATTTCATTGTTAGTTTCTTACTTTCACTTTGGCTGGCATTGCGTTCGAGGGATATTCCGATCTCCGAATTGAAATATTTGTTTCATTCGGTTTGGTTGTATTTCAAGTACAAACCGATCTCTTTCTTTTTACCGGTAAAGGATTCCTGATTAGAGATCATTTCTCAAACGAGTAGGGGGGTGTGCAGATTCGGAAGGAGACGGCATTTTTTGTTTTAAAGAATGAATGGATTTAAACCATTTTAGCTAATTTCGGAATCCATGGCAAAAAAATACGCTGCAATAGATATTGGATCGAACGCCGCTCGATTGTTAATTGGTGAAATTGCCAAGGAAAATGGACACCCTTATGTCAAGAAGATCTCTTATACGCGTCTTCCTTTGAGACTGGGTGGAGAAGTTTTTGATTCGGGTGAGATCAGTGTCCAAAAAGCGGAAGATTTTATCAAGACCATGAAAGCATTCAGCCTGATAGCTGATATTTTCAATGTTTCTGCTATTCGTGCCTGCGCAACAAGTGCAATGCGGGATGCCAAAAACGGCCCTGAGATCATTCAGCAGATCAAAAGGAACACCGGAATTCAAATAGAAATTATTTCCGGGGATGAGGAAGCAAGATTGATTTTCGGAACATTTGCCTTACTGGACATCGAACGCTCCAAACCGTATCTGGTTATTGATGTGGGTGGTGGATCAACAGAGATCAATGTTTTTGAGCATGGGAAACGTGTTGCAGCGAAAAGTTTCGACATCGGTACGGTTCGGATCCTTAAAGATAAAGTGTATAATAATGAATGACTAGAATTGAATCTTTTTAACAAAGAACACT
>CAMPIU010000415.1 GCA_946886545.1 uncultured Flavobacteriales bacterium
GTCTATATTATCTCCATGAGCTTCTCCGTTCTTATAACCAATTGTTGATCTGACTTTGCCAAACTGATCTTTGTAAGTCCAGATACCTTCCGGTTTTCCATCCAGATACTTCCCTTCAACCGAGGTAAATGCGGATTCTTTGTTTGAAGTAACTGCTTCCCGGTAGTAATCCTCTCTTGTGCCGGTAGTTTTTCCGTCCAGGTTATATTCCTGACGTTCATAGAGTGCTAAAAATACTCCGTAAAGATTTGGGAACAGACCTGTTACAGAATGGGAAAGCTGACTTGATCCGCCAAACTCGGAAATATAACCTTGAAGCAGGTCGTTTCTTTTTTTGGATTTCAAGTAAGATTTTACTGCTGATTGATATAGTTTCAAATCAGTCTTACCATTCGGAAGCGATAACTGAACTGATTCATTGCTTGCTTTTACACTAAAACTTCCTTTTTTATCAGTTAATTTGAAGGTGCCAGTGAATGGTTTTCCGTTCACCAGCAATTCGTCGTCTTTTTCAATGGAATATTTGTATTCCCAGTAGAAGGCCAGTTTTTCAAGCGGAACTGTATCAGACAGGCTTGATTTCCAATATTCATCCAATATTCCATTCTGGATGGTTCTTAACTCCAGGTTTTTGAATTTCCATGTTTTGATCCCATTTGCATTCAGGTAATCTTCTGAAAAAACAACCTCTTGCGTAGAAACGGTGTCGCCCATCAGGTTTCTTTGAAGCAGATTCAAAGTCCGGGTTTTAGGGTAAAAGTAAACTTGTTTGGCAAGTGAGGAATCTGCTTTAAAAAGTTCTTCGATGAATAAGATCTTTTCAGGCATTTCACCTATTTTCAGTTCTTTGTCTTCCGAATATATCACAGTTGGATTTCCGTAATTCCGGTCGTATTCTTTTTGGTTAATGCTAACGAAAGCATGCTTGTTTTTTTGGAAGTCGCTTAAGATGTTTCCTTTGGAATCGTGCCAGGTTTCATGATAAAGAACACCGTTGTAGTCATAAAAACGCTGAACATATTTATTCGAATCGCTAATGAAAACAACCTCATTTGCAATAGTCCCATTGTCCCAGTAAATCGGGGCTTCTTTCGTAAGTGTGCCATCTTTGATCTCAAAACGATATTGCAGTTGTCCGTTTTGATAATAATGTTCCACCACTCCTTCATAAGCGTACAAATAACCTATGGAATCGATCAGATCATTGAGTGTGTATCTCTTCCCGTTTACAAATTCATAATATTCATTGGGATTATAATTTGTTCCGGATGTGTAATCCATCCCGGGATCATAATAATCTCCTTCATACATTTCTTCGCCTTCGTAACTTGTGAGGTTTTCTTCCGGCAATTCCAATGTGTTGTTTTCGGTTTCAAGAATACTCAGGAAGCTATTGAAGTCCGGGAAATCCAATTCGTATCCCATATCATAATCACCCGGATTTGGTGAGGAACTGTTTTTCAATACCAGGGAATCCGTTTTATCATAATTCATAAAATCATACGGGATGACGGAATGACGGATAATCGGGGATTTCCCTCTTTTTTTATCACTTCTCAAGGTGTAGCGGTCAACTAAAACCTTTTCTTTTCCTTTTGTGATTATAAGCTTTCCTTTTTTGTCAACTGAAACAGTCGTTTTAAATTCATAGATCTCCCAAGAACCTGAAGGTTGATCAGCCGAGAAATTTCCGGAAGTAAGCAGTTCCTGATTTTCATAAATTGTAAAAGGACCGTTTTTCAATCCGTTTGAAAAAGTAATACTTGTTTTGGTAGTATCATATAATGCGTTTTGCAGCCGGCTTTCGATGGTTTCTTTGGCATTGTAAGTGTAATTTTCGTCGAATTTTTGCACGTATTCGAAAACCTGCCAGTTGCCGGTCTTTTCACTTTTGAAATAATTCCCGGTTTTCACAATTTTTCCATCCGGAGAAAACCAGGTGCTTTTTCCTTCAATCATATTGTTTTTGACAGAAAAGAAGGCCGCTACAACGTCGTTTTTATAGCGCAGAACACGTTTGGAAATGTATGGAATATCCCGATAGAATAAAACGTAATCCCCATCCGGAATGCTGACAAGTGCCGGAGTTGGGTCAACTGCAATACCATTGTCGGTGGTGACCATGAAATAAGGATAACGCTCAAGAATTTCTTCGAAATCTTTCAGATACTTTTTGTAGGATTTGGGAAATTTGATGGCAGTTTTCTTTTCAAGCTCTGTTACCGGCTCTTCACTGACGGAAATTATTTTTTCGTTCCGATCGTCTCTTTTGATTACTTCCTTGGAATCAGCAAAATTCATATAATATTCCTGCATTCCTACAACTGCCTGTTGGTGTGGATAAACATAATAGCTTTTGCCTTCAATAACTACCTTGTCCGTTTGTGCATGTCCGAGAAGAGATATAATCGAAAGGATGATAATGAGAATGGTTTTACTTCCTAAATGGTTGTTTATCATGGAATTGTGCGATTTGATTTTGTCGTAAAATAATTGAATATTATGGATAGAAAGTATAGGTAAATAATTCATGTGTTTGATAATTATTTACACTTTCAGCGTGTTCTTTTTTATGAATGATCTTTGTTGGCAATCGTTTTTTATCATAATAAATGAGTGTTTTTACGGATGTTACAAATGTTTCGTCTATGAAAGTAGAGTCAATGTAGCCCTTAAAATGTCCGTTTTGATAATTGAAATAACGCTTTTTAAAGAAAGGATATTCTTCATTAGTGATCAATTTCGGGAAATTTTCATTGTAATATTCATAGTTCGAGACGGAAGTTTCTTTCACTTTGTTTTTCACTTTATAACGTTTTACAGGCCTGTCCGGATATCCTAAAACAACCCAGTCATTCGGAAGCGGACTTGCAATGGAATCCACGGAAAGTGGCCCGAAACAGTTTTTGTTCAGGATAAAATGGATGAGATCCAGGTCATTGGAGGCTTCATACGAAGCATAGCTTGCTGAAAATTTAGTGGGATTATAGGTGAATGTATTGTTCTCGACTCCATACAAGTTGTCTTTTTGAACGGCTTCACAGTAATTCAACTGATCGGATTGATTGAACCGGAAAGATTGATTTGAAATGACAATTCCTTCTGAAAAATCAGTGATTTGGAGCTGTATCAATCTTCCTTGCGGGTTGAAGGTGTAAATGAGGGTTCTTTTTGGAAAGGTTTCATCTTCTGAATCCGGATTGTATGCGCTGGTATCTGAAATAATTCCTTTAAAAGAAGTGATTGTTAATTGCTGGATTTTTTGCTTTGAAACAATACTATCGTTGAAC
>CAMPIU010000416.1 GCA_946886545.1 uncultured Flavobacteriales bacterium
TTTCAGAAGATAACCCAACCTCCAGATAAATTGCTTTTACCTGATTTAGTGAAATGCTTTTCGCGGCACCTTCGATGACTTCGATCTCAAAACCTTCGGTATCAATTTTTAATAAGTCGATTGTTTTGATCTTCTGTTTCTGAATGATTTCGTCTACAGTTGTTATCGGAACAAGAATAGTTTTGTCCGATTTACCCGCTGCTTTGTTAAAAGAATGCTGCTGAGATAAATGATCTTCCAACAACACAATCTCCAACTCTCCGGGTGAGGCTCCAACACCATTTTGGAACGAATGTATGGCAGAATCATTCCTGGTTTTTTGCTTTAACTGGTCGTATATAGCCGGAATGGGTTCATAACAGTAAAGAGTACTTTCCGGAAACAATTCACGATAATATAACGCCGACTGTCCTATGTTAGCTCCAATATCCACAATGGTTTTTATTGGAAAATTTAATTTTTTGGATAGATCAATACCTATGTCGGTACCAATCGGTAAATGCTTTGATTTGTAAAACCAATAACCTAGTTTATTCTGAACGAATAAGCGAATCTTTTTCTTCATTGGATCCTTTTTTTGAAATATCCCTCATAAATGGCAATACCGTCTCAACTGTAAACTTAGAACCGATAGATCGGATCCGTTGTTTTTGAATTGGGTATAGCCTTACTTAAAAGTGTGAAAACAGGTTTAAAGATAAACGAAAACAGGAGGTAAATTCGTTTGAATGAATTAAAAGAAACAGCCAATTCCGAATAACCTATTTCCACTCCTTTTTTTCGGGTAAATGCACCGCGTTTCTTTCTTTGAAGAAATGGCTCTAATTGCATACGATCTTTTTCATTGTGATAAACACAGCATTGGGTGTTGATTATAAATCCGGTTCCCAGGGTTTCTAAGCGTTTTCCGAAGTCATAGTCTTCAAATCCGGCAAAGGGAAATGATTCATTATAACCACAGGAATCAGTGAACAGGCTTGCCCTTATAAGCAAAAATTGAGAGGTGATTCCCTTCGCCCGCACAATTCCGTTCTCCACCCAGTTGAGATCAGTACACCATCCTCTTAAAGAAGTGAAGTTTATTTGTTTTAAATACCTTCCAAAGGACAACTCCATACTTTTCTCTAATTCCTCTGGAACATAGATCCAATCTGCATTGACTACTGTGTTTGGATTACTTAAAAGTAAGTTGTAACAGGATTCGATCGCATCTGAATTAATGATCATGTCATCATCAATGAACAAGAGGTATTCACCGTTTGCGTTCGCTGCACCTAAATTTCTGGCTGAAGCGACCCCGTTTTTCGGATTGTCAAAAATCCGTATCCTATGATCTGTTGATTTTAATTGAAGCGCATGTTTTTTTTGCGAATCGTTGACAACAATGATTTCGTCATGAGACCCGATGCTTTTCAATACAGATTGAATACATTCATCAAATATTTCTCCGCGATCAAAAGTTGGTATAATTACAGAAATACGTGTCATTTGATGATTTCTCTTACTGAATCTAAAGGTAAAAACAAATCACAATATCCTGGCAGTTCATGAACGTTATTGCCTTCACATGGAGTTAAGTGATATTCCAGCTTGAGTGGAACGGATAATTTGTAGAAACAATTTTGGTAAAAATCTTTATGGCAAAAATCAATGATTGTTGTTTCCGGGTTACAAAACAGCATATTGGTCAAACCTGCTCCATGAACAAAGGCTAAGTGTTTGGAAAAATAAAATGCATTGATCTGTTCTTCCAAGGTAAGCTCTTCCAGATTCAACATTGGAATTTCAGCTTCGGTCAATATTTGCTTCACTTCGGCATGATTGAGTATTTTTCGATAGGCTGCTTTAGCCCGATCGATAAACAAATCGGATGGAAAGTCCGGATTATTCAGAAATCCTTTTTCTTTTGCATGTTTAAGAATCCATTCTCTGAAAAGCGGGGTGATGAGGTGGTGATGATTCAAATCCCTGTTGGGGAAATTGCACGAGATTACTTTCGGACTGACAACTACCTCATTTTCCTGGATGTACCTGATATTTTTCAAACCGATTATTTCAAACCATTTCCGGTGAAACTCACTGGTTTTAGCCGGGAAAATAACTGTAGCGGAATTCAAAAAATCTTTCAGTAAGAAAACTTTGACCAGGACCTCCAGTGTGAAATGGTAATAATTATCATACCAGCCATGAGCAATACTGATAACCGGTGAGTTTATCCGTACTATCTTTTTTTTCAGGTAATTGCTTAAACAGTTTTTCCAGGTAATAGTTCCGCGATGCCTTGGAGAAACAAAATGTTCGTATACTCTTCCGTTTTTGAAAACATATCCGTAATAATTGACACGCGCTTTTCCCAAAACGTGTATTTCAATCGCTTCATTAATCGGTGGATCATGATCAGGTAATCCTTTCAAATCAACCGGTTCGGCCGGCGGAAACAAATGAATTATTTCAACTTGAGCCATGATTTCAGTTTGTATTTGTAGATCTCCCAACGGGATGCCCTGTGGATATTGGGTTGCAGTTTATAATGACATGGAATGTTTTTCAGTTGTTCATAACCGTTTTCAAGATTGGCTGAAATATAATCAGTGAGCAGTTCGGTCAATTCATCCGTTACCACTCGTTTAAACTGGATGTTTCTCAGAATGTTTTCGGCAACTGTAGTTATTTTCACCCCACTGAAATGAAAGAAGATCAAAGGGTCTTTTTCATTTACCAAATAGATTCCGTCGACTTTTGAAAGTTTTCGCTCATGCAGGTTCCATTCCGCAACATTCAATCCGAAATTTCTTGAAATAACGGTTTTTTCTGAAAAAACGGGAAGTAAGTTCATGACTTTTTGATCATAAAACTCTCCGTTCAAAATATTGTTATGGCCATAATGGACTAAATGATTTTTCCACCAGGAAATGAATTTCCCCGTTTGTTCTGTGTAATTCAATCCGATAAATCCAAGGTTGAAAACCCCGGTGTTAATTGTTCCAAGAGTCAGGTAATCGAGTTCTTTGTCATGGATCGGACGAATGATATGTGGCGTTAAAATAAAATCCTGTCCGGCAAGTTCCTTCCAGATGGGTTCTAATGAATGATAAACCCGGATGTCCGGATCCAGATAAATAATAGATTCAAATCCTTTTTCCTGATGCAAAAATTCGATGATAAAAGGTTTGAGTGCTGTGTTGAACTCAATAATGTTGTAATTATCGGGTTAAGTTTTGGTCTGTGGTTCCGGCAGGTGAAGTTGCCCATTCTGGTGAATGGA
>CAMPIU010000417.1 GCA_946886545.1 uncultured Flavobacteriales bacterium
GTTCCATTGACATGCGTCACATTTTGCAATTGTTCTAAAACTTCAGGCTTGGTGTGATCCACCAAAATCATGTACGGACTTTTTCTTCCCGATTGAAAATAAGTGGCAGCAAACTCAGGCAAAACAGCAGGGGCAAAAGGACGAAAATCCTCCCGGAACTTGATATTTGCATTGATATGATCTCCCAAACCTTTAATTCCAGGATGAGCCAAAATACTCCGATGACCCAATGCTCGTGGTCCAAATTCGCAATGATCCTGGAACCAGCCGATCGTTTTTCCTTCAGCCAATCTTTTAGCAGTATGAGCAAGCAAGCCGGAAGTTTCCATTTGTCGAACATTCCATTGATCTGGAAGATCCGTTAAGGCCGAATTCATCTCCACATCCGTATAGCTTTTCCCGAAACAAGTATTTTCGTTGTGCTTTACTTTCGGCATTTTCAAAACTTCCAGCCAGCCGTAATACGCACAACCTAAGGCTAAACCATTATCTCCGGCTGCCGGTTCGATGTAAAAATCACTTACTACACCCTCATTCAGCAAAAAAGCGTTTGCTACGGCATTTAAAGCCACCCCGCCACTGTAACACACCTTTTCACCTGGAAAACGCTGTAAACGGTCCTCAAAACACCAACTAACAGCTTTTTCAACCTGTTTCTGAGCCCAAAAAGCCACATCAGCATAATATTGAAAGTTTTCTTTGAAGAAAGTATAGTCGGTAGATGGCATGCTGAATACTTCCTGCCAATCGTCACGAACCAGCAATGAGCCGTTTTCGAATTCAAAAGCTTCTTTCTCTATTCTTCCTTCTTTTCCGTATGGAGCCAGGCCCATCAACTTTCCCACATCATCCATGTTTCCAAAAACATAACTACTGATTGCCGCATAAAATCCTCCGATTGAATGCCTGGTTGTCGGGAGTTTCAGATCATTTCCGGAATTCGGTGAAATCTCACTAAAGTCTTTGAAAAGAGCCTTCAATTTTTGTCCGTCAAAATAATAGAAGCTATCCTTTTCGCAACACATTTGATTGGAATCCCGGATTCCTTCCTCCGGAATGATCGTTTCATCACTTATATCGGAGCATTGCTCATACGGACTTCCACAACCATCAATCACCATAACCACACATTCGTCAAAATCACAGGTTCCTGCTGCACTGTATGCATGTGCCAAATGATGGGAAATGCTGATCAAAGCCGGATTTTCTGTTTCAGCAAATAATCGTTTCCCGTGAAAGCGATCCCGATCCGGAATTTCAAAATTGGCAGTTTGGACAACTAATTCAACATCATCAAGAGTAATTCCCTCAGCATCCAAACAATACTGAATGGCATCCGTATCATTTCCTCCATCGTGTTTAATTCGCGTAATACGTTCTTTTTCAATCCCGACACATACAACTCCGTCTTTCAATAAGACTGCAGATCCGTTGTGAGAAAGTCCCGTTCCCAGAACATAACGTGGTTTTGACATGAATAGTAGTTTTAGTGGCTTAGTTGTTTAATCTTCATCATCGTCCTCCAACCATTCAAAGAATGATTCAAAATTGTCGCGATCCTTTCGCGATGGCCGGCCTGTTCCGTATTCACGGTAAACACTTTGTGCCGCCTGGTAGGTTTTGAATTTCTCCAATTCCAGTGGATCCGTAATATCGATCAGGTAATCTGTAACAAGTTTGGCACCAACCCTTCGATCCAACAGATCTTTGATCTTATAGCTAAACGTAGCATTGTTCTTAATGATGGAGATCGTATCTCCGATTTTCACTTCTTTCGAAGGTTTTACCGGGTTTTGGTTCAGTTTTATTTTGTTCTTCTGGACAAGCTCAGTTGCCAAAGTTCTGGTTTTAGCCAGACGGACAAACCAAACATATTTATCAATTCTTAAGCTCATCTCTCAATTTTTTTGGCAGCGATGCAACAACAAGGTCGTAAGAATGTACGATCAGTTCTTTAATTAAAGAATCATCTACCAATCCTTCAAGCGAAACAGTATTCCAATGTTTCTTACTCATGTGATAGCCAGGCTGAATACCATCGTAGCGTTCGCGCAAATCAATTGCCTTTTCCGGATCACATTTCAGGTTTATTGAAACCGGATTTTCGACATTTACTAATGCGAACATTTTGCCCTGAACTTTAATAACGAGGGTACTCTTATCAAAAGGAAAGGTTTCCGTAGCTCCCGGAAGCTGAAAACAAAAATGGATCAATTCGTCAAAATGCATGGTGGAAAGGTAGTAAAAATGGTAATTTTAAGCTTAGTTTCAGTGCAATTTTAATGAATATCATTTGACATGCTTATCATCGGTTTCACACTCATTGTCTTACTTTTTGGGCTCGCTTGGGTTTCCTACAACAAAGTTGCCAACCCAAAGTGGAAAGTTCCACAGGAAACATTTCCGCTTCAATGGAGAGAAATCCTGAACCGGGAAGTATTGTTTTATTCCTCCTTGGACGAAACTGAAAAAGCACGATTCGAATACAAAGTTCAGGAGTTCCTACTCAATTGCAGAATTACAGGAATAAAAACAGCTGTGGACTTACGCGACAAGTTGTTGGTTGCTTCGAGCGCGATCATTCCCGTTTTCGGTTTCGATTCCTGGAAATACAGCAACATTCGTGAAGTATTGTTATATCCCGCCATGTTCGATGAAAATTATCAGTTTGAAGGGGAATCGGACCGCACGATATTGGGAATGGTTGACAATCAAAGTATGGAAGGAATTATGATTTTATCGAAGGAGGCCCTGAAGCTTGGTTTCAAAAACGAATCGGACAAACAGAACACGGCTATTCATGAATTCGTTCATTTGATTGACAAGTCGGATGGTGAAATAGACGGTATTCCCAAAGTACTAATGGACAAACAGTATGTGCTGCCGTGGATTGATCTGATCAGTAAGAAAATCGACCGGATCTATAAAGGAAAGTCCGATATTAATCCTTATGGTGGTACCAACCATGCGGAATTTTTCTCCGTAGTAAGTGAGTACTTTTTTGAGCGACCCAGACTCCTGGAAGAAAAACACCCTGAATTGTATGCTTTGCTGGAGAAAATTTTCAATCAAAATATGGCCGACCGGAAACTCGTAAAAAAACAATCTCTTATTGGAAGAAATGATCCCTGTGTTTGCAACAGCGGAGAGAAATTTAAAAACTGCTGCGGGAGTGTGCATTATAAAAAATCAATTTTATAGAATTATCTTTTCTACGAATTCGCTGAACCAATTCCAAACAACTGCATTTTCTTTACC
>CAMPIU010000418.1 GCA_946886545.1 uncultured Flavobacteriales bacterium
TCCGCGTAAAGCGTGTCGAAAGCCAGGGAAGATTTACCTGAACCCGACAAGCCGGTAATCACGGTAAACTTACCATGTTCTATTTTTACTTCTAAATTCTTTAAGTTATTGACGCGAGCGCCTTTGATGTGAATATATCTTTCGGACATAATACAAATTTCGCGAATTAATTCCGAATTACGAATGCCGAATTACGAATTCTGAATCGAATTTATACTATAATATTTTATTCGTTGAAACCACAATCTTAACTTGCTGGAAAATCTCCTAGTTCGTAATTAGAATTCCGATGATTATCGGGACAGCATTCGTAATTTTTTAAGGTTTTTTTTGATTTTTTAATTTTATGTTCTATCTTTCCAAAAATAATTCATTACGCCTATAGAAAGAATTCTACTTTAAACTGTTAATAGACAACTGGTTAAAACCTTAAGAGTAGAATTATGGCTATGAAATTTCTAGACGATCAAGTCCTTATACATTATTATTTAGAAGGTAACGAACAAGCATTCGAAGTTCTATTGTTACGTCATAAGGATAAAATATATCGTTCCATTTATCATAAAATCCGTGAGCGTGAAATCGCTGAAGATATTTTCCAGGAAACATTTGTGAAGATCATCCAAACGTTAAAGCTTGGTAATTACAATGAAGAAGGTAAATTCTTGCCGTGGGCGATGCGTATTGCACAGAACTTAGTGATCGATTACTTCCGCAAACACGGAAGAATGAAAATGGTGAGTGAACGCAATGCAAAAAGCGAAGACTTTAACATCTTCTCCATCCTGAAGATGGACGAATTGAACGTAGAACAAAAAATGTCCAAAACAGAGTTGGAGACACAAATGATCCAACTGATCCAGCACTTGCCGGAGAGTCAGAAAGAGATTATTGAGAAACGTATTTTTCAGGACCTTTCATTCAAGGATATTGCTGAGGCAGAAAATATTTCAATCAACACTGCATTGGGAAGAATGCGCTATGCGTTGATTAATTTAAGGAAATTGATCGAGAAACATCAGTTAGTTACAGATCTCGATTGATTATTTGCTACCACAAATAAAATAGGGAATCCCTCGTCAGTGATGGCGGGGGATTTTTTTGCTGCCTAACTTCTAGTTTGTAATAAACGATAGTATTTATCAACTTGGCTTTATCATTGGATTTCTTTATTCTTTTCCCACTGTTTAATTTCCTGAGTCAGTGATATGAAACCAATTAGAATGATGAGTAGTTCCAGCACAATGTACCAGGTTGACCTTTCATAAAATACCTGCTTGATTTTAAGTGTAATCAGCACGGTACTCATAATATATGCTACAATAAACAAGTCGAACAGGAATTCATTTTTCCAAGCAAAACCGTATGAAATTGAAGAAAGTGAACTGATAAGTAGCAATGCATAAATGAGCTTGTTGTTTTTAGCAGATTTACTTTCATTGCTGAAATAGGAGACAACGGAGATGAGCCAAGTTAAAATAACTGCCCATTGAAACACTTTTAACGCAATTATATTGGGTGTTATATAATATTCCGGATACTTGTTTCTAAGAAGAATTGTAACGCAAGGGCCGGCAATTAATCCTAAGAAGAAAATGAAGGTAGGAACTTTAATAAGGATGTTTCTCATTGTTCTCATTTAAAATTATTGCCAGACAATCTTAATAATCACTTGTTGATAAACCATATTATTGCTGATTTAGTAATTATTGACCCTCAAATATAGGTTTTTGTTACTTACCATGGTAACAGAAGGATAATCTTCCACTTATCCCGTAAAAGCAAAAAGCTCCCGGAAACCGGAAGCTTTGAGTCGTTTTCATTATTTCCCACAGATTAAAGCGAGCTTACCCCCGAATAACTTCGTATACGGGACAGACAGTCTCGCTGTTTCTACTTTAGGCATCTGGTAGGGAGAATTATGTGTTTTACACAGGTAATCTCTAAATCTTTGCGCTCTCTGTTTCTCTGCGGTTTATAAATAGAGTCTTATTTTAACCGCAAAGGTTTGACCCCAAAAAGTCATCACTTGAAATTTTGCAAACTGTAGCTTTAAAAATATCTGTTTTTGGTGCTACCTGTTTCAAGTACATAATTCCCTCTGGTAGGTCTGATTAATCTGCGTATCTGCAGTAAAAGAAACGCTAGTGGTTGAATTATTTACTTCGCTGGCTGGAACAAGCCAGAGATCGCAATCCGATTCCAGGAGTTGATCGTTGCGATTGCCATGATGATCTGAGCCAGGTAATTTTCATTAAAAATTTCACTAGCCTCTTTGTACAGATCTGCCGGAATTCCTCCCAGATGAATGAGTGTAACAGCTTCCGTTAGATTCAGAATAATATGTTCTTCTTTCGTGTAAAGATCATTTACTTCTCTCCAGGCATCAAGTAACACAATACGCTGAATGGTTTCGCCCATTTTTAAAGCGTCTTTTGTGTGCATGTCGATACAATAAGCACAGCCATTGATTTGTGAAGCGCGGATTTTGATGAGTTCCCGATGTGTGTGTGATAAAGTGCTTTTTGAAAGATAACTTTCCAAACCGTACATTGCTTTTGTTGCTTCCGGCTCAATTTCCGTGATGTTGATTCTTTTTTCCATTTTGTCTGTCATTATATTTATTGGACAAAGATCAGGAAGCAAAAACGGAAAAAACTTAAACTGGTTTAAGAACGTTTCTTTCTACGGAGTTCACTTAAATACTCCGGAGTAAGACCTAAGAAAGATGCAAGCAGGTACTGAGGAACCCGCTGCACAAATTCAGGGTACGAGTCGTAGAAATGAAAAAAATAGTCTTCCTTGGAAAAAGTATACAGGTATTTGATTCGCATTTGGTAAGCTGCAAATGCACGCTGATAAACATAGCGGAAATAGCGTTCCATAACCGGGAAATCCTTATATAATTTCTCCAGTGATTGGAAATCAATCGTGAGGATTTCTGAATTTTCAACTGCTTGAATACTGAATAGTGCTTCTGATTGAAACTCGAAAGATCTGTTATCGGATAACCACCAGGTTTCCAGCGCAAACTCAGTGGTCACCTCAACTCCCTTTTCATTAAGCATGAATTTTCGAAGGCATCCGCTTAGCACAAAATATTGGCAACGGCAAATTTCCCCTTCTTGCTGCAGTATTTCCTTTTTCGATACTCGATTCGTTTTGAAATAAGTCAGGATTGATTCAAACTCTTCGTCGGAAATGGAGATGAATTTTTCGAGGTGCTGTTTGAAAATCTGTGACATGAAACTTATAAT
>CAMPIU010000419.1 GCA_946886545.1 uncultured Flavobacteriales bacterium
AATAAGCCGATCCTTTGCTTTTGATGTAACTCTTAAGCGATTCGATTTGCTGCGGAAGCACTTTTAAAAAACGGGTAGAGTCATAATCCGACTCAACAAGAATCTCCTGAGTCTCATCTGCATTTAGCTGAGATGTTTGTGCCTGATTATAAGTACAAGCGCACAGGAAGAAGATCAGGGCAATAAAATACAACTTGGTCATTTTCAGTTTTTGTTCTAACGCTAAAAATTAATTTTGGTACAAAATAATTACTAATTGCGAATTCCTGATTGCGAATTATGAATTTGTCGTGGAGGATTCGTCTTTCCCTTGTTACTTTCTTACTGATTCGCCAGCTGACGGATAGCAATGTGGTCTTCCGCCGTGATTGATAGCTTTTTCTTATATTTATAGTAAATATAATTTGTTATGAAACGAAGAACGATTGCAATTGTAACGGGAATTATTATCGGGGGATTATTCATAGCTCTTGGTCAGGCTTTGTCAAATTATCTTTTCCCCTTAGAAGCCCCAATTCCAACTGATCCTGCTTTAATGGCCGATTATATTGAAAATGACATTCCTTTTGGTTCTAAACTGGTAATCGTCGTTAATTGGGCAGTTTCCGCTTTCATTGCCGCGGTTTTCAGTACCTTCATTTCTGGAAGAGATTCTTCAAAACCCATGCTTGCAGTGGTTGGTGTATTGAATGTTCTGACACTAATTCAATTGTTTATACTCCCTTATCCAAAATGGATGTGGATCTCCAGTTTCCTGATATTCATTCCGGTTGGATACCTTGCATATTTTTTAATTCGAAAAAAGGATACGGATGAGCCAGTATGATGAAAGAATTACATTATACATTTCAAAATCAGCAGATTTCGCACAACCTATTCTGAACCATCTGAGAGAACTGGTCCATGATTTTTGTCCCGATTTAGAAGAAGGATGGAAATGGAGTATGCCGTTTTTTATGTACCGCGGAAAAATTCTCTGTAGCATGGCTTCCTTCAAAAACCATTGTTCCTTTGGATTCTGGCTTCATTCTGAAATGAGCGATCCACACAGCATCTTTGAACGCTCAAAAGAAGGTGGAATGGGAAGTTTGGGTAAGATCACCTCCATGGATGACCTCCCGAAAAGAGAACAATTGGGAGCTTATATCCTGGAGGCAATGGTCCTGATTGAGCATGGAACAATACCCCGGGAACTAAATCCGAAGTTTAAAAAACCGCTTGCGGAAATCCCCATAGAATTAAGTGAATTACTTAAAGCAAACCCCAAAGCCAAAGCGGTATTTGAATCCTTTCCGCCTTCCCACCAAAGAGAATACATCAACTGGATAACAGAAGCAAAAAGGGAAGAAACCAAGCAACGCAGACTGCAGCAAACCATTGAAAACCTGCTCGAAGGAAAATCAAAAGACTGGAAATACATGCGTTAACCGATTTTCGCCCACCATTGACCGATTTTGAGTATTTAACTCTTGATTAGTCTCTTACCTTTGTGCTATAAATCTTTCAGATTATGGAAACAGATATTCGCACGGAAATCGAACACGAAATTTTAAAAGCACAAAAAAGTCATCGTCGCGGAAAAATTGCTGGTGGATTAGCCATTGTTTTCTTTGGAGTAGTTTACTTATTGAAACAATTAGGTTACGACATCCCTTCATACTTAATTAGCTGGCAAATGATCCTTATTGTAATCGGGATCATTGTACTGATCAAACACAAATTCAGAAAATTCCATGGATATCTTCTGATTATTATCGGTAAGCTCTTTCTTTTCGCCGAGTGGTATCCGGATTTAATTAACAGTAAAATTATTTTCCCAATTGCATTGATTCTGGTTGGTCTTTGTGTCGTTTTTTCAAAAAACAAAAAATGCGGACACAACAAAAGAAGACAACGTTTTTCAAAAGAGAACTGGAAACACATTCACGAAGCTCATAAAAGAGGTTATGCCGCCTACAATGTTAATGAAGAAGATTTTATTGACAGCGTCAGTTTCTTTGGCGGGATCACAAAAACAGTTGTAAGCAAGAATTTTAAGGGTGCAGATATTGTTTCTTTTTTCGGAGGAACCGATGTAAACCTCTCGCAAGCAGATTTTAAGGATCGAATAGTTGTTGATGTAACCAATGTTTTTGGTGGAACGACCTTAACCATCCCGAATAATTGGGAAGTAATCTCGGAAGTTGCCAGCATTTTTGGTTCTTTCGAGGATAAACGCCCACAACATCAAAGAGATGCAGGTGAAGAAACCAAAGTATTGATATTAAGAGGAACCTGCATGTTCGGAGGAATTGAAGTAAACAGTTTCAGTAAATAGAGCGAATGTTTTTAAGAACCAGTACAAAAGTGCAATTGCTTTTCATCGTTTGGACGGTGATTGCAAGTCTTGTACTATTCTTTTTGCTGTTAATGAATCGTTTCCCCATTGATATTGCCTGGAAAGACTCGCTTTTTTCAGGCTTGATCATCTCAATCATTTCGCAGATCCTATATTTCATTCAGACTTATTCCCACGCAAAAAGACCAGTTAATTTTTCCAATTTCGGTTTGGTATTAGTTTTAACAGCAATTTACCAACTTTTAATCAACAGCGCATTCAAACTGGTCTTGGGGAATGAGAGATGGGAAGAATATATCCGGCCTTTTGAAGGTGCCCGCGCTTTTATTGTTTTCTTCATCCTCATTTCAGTGAGCTTGTACTGGTGGATAAACAAAAATCAGCAGATCCAATCACAAGTCCATCAACAACTGATTGAGCAGGAACGTGCATTAACCAAAGCGGAACTGGATAACATTCACCAGCAATTGCAACCTCATTTCTTATTTAACAGCTTGAATTCAATCGGGGCTTTGACTGAAATAAATCCGAAAGAAGCAAACCGAATGATTCTATTATTGAGTGATTTCCTGCGCGGAACATTGCGCAAAGACATTCAAACTTTAATTCCGATATCTGAAGAAATCGAACAGGTAAAACGCTACCTTGAAATTGAGAAAATTCGTTTCGGACACCGTTTAAAAACCGAATTCGACATTGACGAAGGCTGTCTGCAGACATTGGTACCGCCACTTTTGCTTCAACCGGTTATTGAAAATGCAATTAAATTCGGATTATACGGTTCTACTGAAGAAGTCGTTATTTATGTCGGTGTTAAACACCAGGAAAATGGCTTACTGATCGAAGTAAGAAACCCATTTGATTCCGATTTCACACAATATAAGGCAGGAAAGGGCTTTGGGCTCACAAGTATCAAAC
>CAMPIU010000420.1 GCA_946886545.1 uncultured Flavobacteriales bacterium
ATAATAATGAACACGAACGATTCCGCTTCCGGGATAAGTTTCAATAATTTCCGGTTTAATCACGGAAAATAAATTCAATTCGACCAGGCGTGTAAATGAACGCTCCAGGTAATATTCTTTATAGTAATTATCGTTCTCCAGGTAGTTTTGTGCTTCGATCAACTTAGGACTTACAAACGGTTTGGTATTGTAGTAAAACGTTGCGATTCTGTTGGGATCATATCCGACACTATCTTTTTGTTTACCAAAAACATTACGCTCTACGCTTTTAAGGTATACCCGCTCACTTTTTTTTACCCCCAATTTCTTCACTTCCGGATCCTCCACTTTCTTCAATATCTTTTTATACAAAAGTGAATCGAGAGAGATCACAAACCCGTTTTCAGTAAGAGTCAAACCTCTTGCTGTTATATCTTCTTTAAAATTTCCTTCATACTCGCTTGTATCGGAAAAATGGAAAAACACACCTTCTATTTTTGTGGAGACATGCGGAATATATTTGACAGAATTCGGATCATCCTTATCCTGAATTAAGCGATCACCAATCACGACTGTGAGTGTCATTTTTAAGTCCTTTTTAGGATCATTTGAAAGTCTTGAAGTATCTGCTTTGTAGCTGACATTTGTTTGGACGAAACCATAATAAGTCTGATCCCGAAGATGCCTTGCCAATTCCCCCCGGTAAGCACTGAATTTATCTGCATCGAAAGGAAGATTGATCGTCTTTTTATCAATAATACTCGCCCTGAAATCCGAATTCAGTCCGTTTTTATCTGATTCCTTCTGAATAAAACTCTTAAACTCAGATTCAATAACCGGGTTTTTACAAATCAATTTAACCGTATCAATGAAATAACGGAGTCCGGTTTTAATCTCATAATTGGCAATTACTTTTTTCTTCGTTTTACTTTTATTCAACATACGATGAATCGTATCGAAACGACTGGTTACTTCAGAATAGAAATAGCCTTTTGAATGCATATACGCCTGAACCTGTGATCGTGACCGGGCCATTGCTCCCGTATCGGCAATTACAGGAGCCTCCCCGAATTTGTATTTCATCAACTGTCTTAAGGTCGAATTCGGATCAAGTGTATCTCTTAGTTTAATGGTCTTGTAAATATAATCCGGGGCTCCTTTACGGATAGCGCGCTGCCGGCGTCTTTCATTGATCCGGATTTCACGTTTCTTTTTCTTGACGTTTTGCTTATTCAAACGGTCCAGTTTCCTGAGTCTTCCTTTTTCTGTTTTAGCACTGTCGATTGAATTGTAGATCTTTAAACGAAGCGGGATCCCGATTACTCTCAGATTCGGTTTCTGTTTCAGCACATCTTCTACTTCCGAAGTACTAATCCGGTCACCTTCTACTTTAATCTTATTTTTTTTTAGTAAGTGTTTGTTTTCCGGAACCAGTTTTGTAGACAAACAACCCTGAACTGCAAAAGCAAGCGTAAAAAATACGACTAAGTGCTTAAAATTAAGTTGTTCAAATCCCCTCCACATAAGACAAAAATAAGAAACGAAAACAAAAATTCATTTTAAACGGAGTGAATTTGGTATGTTTGACAAAAAAAAGTGGAAGCCCTTTCTAAAGTAAAACAAAAATGGATTCGATCCCTGCAGTTAAAAAAAAACAGGGATCAGGCTTTACTTTTTGTTGTAGAAGGCGAGAAATCAGTACTTGAGGGACTTTCAGTCTTCGCTTCTAATTTAGAAATACTGGTTTCACTTGACTCATTTGTTTCACAAATTCCGGACCAATTTCGTTCAAAAACTTTTATTGTAACAACAAAGGATCTGGAGCAAATTTCGGAATTAAAGACCCCAAACAAGTGCATTGCAGTTTTCAGACGTCCCGATTCATCGCTTTTAGCAGATCAATTTACGATTGTTTTGGACGGAATTCAGGATCCCGGAAATATGGGAACCATTCTTCGATTGGCCGATTGGTTTGGAGTGAAACAACTGGTTTGTTCCAAAGACACCGTAGATTGCTATAATTCGAAAGTTATTCAATCTTCCATGGGTGCAATTTACCGAATTCCGGTTCATTATACTGATTTGGAAGCTTATTTGAACGGAACGAAACAACAAAAATTCGGGGCCATGTTAAACGGGAAAAATTATAAGGAAGCCGACTACCCAAAAGATGCCATTTTGATTATGGGTAATGAAGGGAAAGGTGTTCGTCCGGAGATTGAATCTTTAATCGATATTCCGGTTACCATTCCGCGTTTCGGGGAGGCAGAATCTTTGAATGTAGCTACTGCAACAGCAATTTTACTAGCAGAAATAATTCAATGATCATGAAATATTTAGGCACGCTTCTTTTTATTTGTGTTTCAGGAAGTCTATTCTCCCAGTTCGGAGAAGCAATCGATACCAGTCAATACGCTTCCTACCGTCTATCTATCCGTATTGCAAACAACCGGATTAAAACAGACAGCAACAATGCGGAAGCTTATCTCCAAAGAGGCTACTACCGGAACCTGTTACGAGATTTTGACGGAGCACTCGGGGATATTGACAAGTATATTTCTCTCAGGCCAAATGAGGCGACTGCATATAAATCCCGGGCAAAAGTAAACTTTGAAAAAGGGGAGTTTCAACAGGCAATCCTGGACATTAACAAAGCAATTGAACTCAAACCGGAATTTTACGAAGCAATCAATGACCGCTCAACTTTGTATTACAAAACGGGAAATTACGAAGCTTGTAAAGCAGATTTACTGATCTTACTGAAACACAATCCCAACGATCTTTCACAAGTACTCTACCTGGGTTATTGCGAAACAAAACTCGAGAATTTTGAGAAAGCAATCAGTTATTTCAAAACCATCCTGTCAAAAGATTCACTCTACAAGGAAGCCTGGAACAATATCGGCTATTGCTATTTCCGATTGGAAGACAATACAAAAGCTTTACAGGCAATTAATAAAGCCATTCAAATTGATCCCCGTTACCCTGAAGCATATGAAAAGCGTGCCCAAATTAAAATTTCAAAGGGTGATGGCACCGGGGCTCTGGAAGATCTAAGTACGGCTCTTTCCTACAATCCTTTTCTAACAACATCATTGAATAATCGAACTTTAGTTTATATTGCTGCAAAACGATATAATGAAGCTCTCGGTGATATCAACTTACTGCTTCAATTGGTTCTGCCTACATCTGAATTACTTAAAACACGTGCCGGCATTTACAAGGAACTAGGTGAAACGAAACTGATGGAAGAGGATTTGAAGCTTGCAAAAG
>CAMPIU010000421.1 GCA_946886545.1 uncultured Flavobacteriales bacterium
CGTTTCCAACCGGAGTTCCTGTTCCGAAGGAGGTAATTTCAGGATCCATTGAATCTACATCAAAAGAAATATAGATTAGTTCGCAGTTTTCCAGTTGCTCCAAAACCCGCTGAACAATCATTTCGGCACCTTCCTTACGCACTGCTTCAACCGTGTGATTTGTAATGTTGTTTTCAGCAATCAGTTGATTCTCTTCGAATTCCGTGTCTCTTACTCCGATAAATACCAAATCTGAAGCATTTACTTTTGCTGCGTTGGTGTATTTGTTTTTTAATTCTTCCCAAATACTCACGGTTTCTTCCGAAAGTGAATTGCGCTGGTATTTCAAATTGTCGTTTCCAAGTGAAAGACTCAAAGGCATTCCATGGATGTTTCCGGACGGAGTAGTATAAGGTGAATGTAAGTCTCCGTGTGCATCGATCCATACAACTCCTAAACGTTTTTCAGGATATGCAGCTTTAATTCCCGCAATTGTTCCGGCAGCGGAACCATGATCTCCTGCCAGAATAATGGGGAAGGAGCCTTGGTTCAAAAGATCTTTCGTTGCCTCTGCAACTGATTCGAATACCAATTTGTAACCGGTCAGGTTTTTAGCATGCTCAGTTTCGTTTTTTTGATCTAAAAATCGATTGTAATCAGGTAAAGGGTGAAGCGGATATAATCCGAAGAATGGATTGTTTGCTTTTCGCGCTGCTGTCATAATAGCCCCGGGGCCAAGAGATGAACCTCTGGTGCCAGCCGCCAATTCCGAGTTGTTTACAATGATTTCAATTTTCCGATGCATAACATAGAGTTAATAGCGCAAAAATACATATTTGGTTTTTTGGGGAGACATTTATATCAGAAACTTATGATCAAATCAACAATTAGATTGACTTACTGAATGATAAGGAAGGTCATAATCTATTCTGCCTTAACCGGCTACCACTGGTTCTTATCATCCGCCGAGGCGGACTCTTTTGCAAGGTCTCGAAACCTTTTTAACAATTTACCGTATTAACTTCTTATTTAAGAGTTTATATGTTGGTAAAGCATTCATCAATTCTGATTGGAATTTGCATCGTGCTCCTGTGTTCATGCACTTCGAAGGAAGAAGTCATCAATGAGGGAACGATCATTTATTCGGCAGATTACCCAAATCACAAAAAGAATATTTTTTTGTACAATATTCTTCCCAAAGAAATTGAGATCAGTTTTAAAAACGGAATCGTAAGAAATGACATCAGCAGAGGAAACTTTCAAAATATTTTACTCTTTGATTGTAACAAAAAGCAAATGGACATTTATTTCCAATACGGCGAAGAGGCATTTAAAACAAAACTGAGCCCAAAGGAAATTCAAAACATGCTAGACGAACAAATCAAATATGACATTCGGTTTACAGATGAAACAGATACTCTTGCCGGATTTAATGTGAAAAAAGCACTCGCCGTAAATAAGAAGGATAAACAGGACATCATCACACTTTGGTACACGGAAGAGATTGAGTTGAAAAATCCGAATTGGTACAATACATTCAAGGAAGTTCCCGGTGTTTTATTGGCATATTCTGTTGACCGCTTTGGAATTCGGATGGATTACAAAGCCACTAGGTTTATTTCGAAAGCGGATGAGTCTAAAAAACCTTTGTTTACTTTGCCGGCGAAAGGTACGTCCATAAGTTATGATGAGTACAATCAAAAAATGAATAGTTTATTTGCAACATTTGAATAAGAGAAAGCATCGCTTTCGATGGAAGTCAAACGTTAGAGCAGACATAATAAAGCATCGCTTTCGATAAGAGCCAGCCGTGGCTGGTGAAGACTGAGCAAAGTCTGCTGAGACAGACTTAAAGCGAGGGATCAAACGTTAGAGCAGACATAATAAAGCATCGTGATCGATTTAAATCCGCCGCGTCGGATTAGCGCAGTTTTCGAGGTTTTAATAAAAATAAGAATTTGGACTCTTTACCTTTCATCATTAACGCTTCACTAGGAATTTAAAAACTACCTTCACCAAAAAAAATTGAGAGATGAAATTTATCTGTGTTATCAGTACGGTTTTATTGACTGCATTTTCAGGATTTTCCCAAAGTCCTTTTTCAGGTATTCTGAAATACAAAGCAAGCGTCATGGCACCCGATACAAATGCCGTTTGGAAATCTTGGCATGTAACGCTTTACACAAATGATACGGTGGTTCGTGTGGAAACGGAAACAGAACAGTTTGGAGTTCAGGTTTACATCCGGAATATGTCTTTGAATAAAGCATACTTGTTGTTGGAACTGGATGGAAATAAATATGCTATTCAAACGGATTTGTCGAAGAAAACTGATTCCATTGCCAAAAGTTATACTGTCAAAAAGAAAAGAGGTTCAAAAAGAATCGCCGGACTGAAAGCTAAAAAATATTTGGTAAAAGATGAAAATACGGAAGGCTTTTACTGTTATTTCTCTACAAAGCTAAGTAATAAATACTTGCAGGTTTATCCCGAAGTAAAAGGCTTGGCGCTGGATTATTATATTCCTTCTCAGGACGGTTTGATTCATTATGAATTAGTAGAGAAAAAAGATCAGCAGGTGAATCGGGATTTGTTTGGAATTCCTTCGGATTATAAGCGCATCAGCTTTGAAGAATTTATGAGAGTATTCTATTCGAATAATGAACAGTAGTTTGTTTATAGTTAAATGATTTCCTGTTACCAAAGCAGCTTTCTATCCTTATCTTCGTAAGATACTTCGTGAAGAATGACATTGGAAAACGAATACAGGCAAAAAAGCGAGCAAGCAACAGAAGATAAAACGAAAAAAGAGTCGAAGGGGAAACCTGCGAAAGAACGCAAGTCTTCCGATAACGCCTTATTGGATCGTCTGTCAAATCGCTTTGATAAGAAAAGGGTCAAAACAATCTTGGGGATTGCAATGGTTCTGTTTTCCTTTTTTACCTTCCTTTCATGTTTTTCCTATTTTTTTACCTGGACATCAGATCAGGATCGTGTTCTGGATGTTTCCCTGTTTAGCTTTTTGTTTGATAGTAATTCGGAGCCGGTGGAAAACTGGCTGGGTAAATTCGGAGCGTGGATGTCTCATTTGTTCATGTATCGCTGGTTCGGAGTTTCATCTTTTGCCATCTCGTTCATTATTTTCCTGATCGGTTTTAAATGGATGCTGAATATTTTACTGCTGCCGATTCGAAGATCGATTGCAGTTGCTGTTCTGTTCATGGTTTGGAGTTCGGTGTTTTTAGGGTATTTTGTAGAACATATTGA
>CAMPIU010000422.1 GCA_946886545.1 uncultured Flavobacteriales bacterium
AATTAAATTAATGCTATGCAAGCATAGTAAATGTTTTTATTCCTACTTTTCAAAGAAATTACGTTTAATTTACTCATAAAATTACATTTTGCTCATTGTAATCTATCGTACGATAAATTTACTAAAAACTTAGTCCTTATTATCAGGTGCTTAGTAAAAATTCAACTACATTTGACCACTGTAAGCTACTATGGCACAACAAGATATTCTTTCTACACTTCGGAAACTGATCTCAGGAATGGATGAGAGTCTGGTTATTTTTGATCAGGAAGGCCGGATTTTACACACCTCTTTTGACCTGGAAAAGTTATTGGGTATAGAAAATATTGTCGGGACAACTATTTTTGATCATCTCACCTATGAATACGATCGGATAGCACATTTTTTAAAAGACATAAATACTTCCAAATACATTGATCTGGAGGTTGTTCTCAGAAGGGGAACCGGGACTTTTACCGGTAGAATGCGTTTAGCTTCCTGGAAAGTAGCTGAAAATGAATACCTTGTTCTCGGAAGTTTAGTTGATGCAACTCAGATTGAACGGAGACGGAGGGATTTGCTTCGAAAGACTTTGACGATCGAATTGCTTTCCAAATCCAAGAAAATCCGGAACGGAAAATTGTACGACGCTATTTATGAAATCCTTGAAATGTCTTCCAAAGCTGTTGGAGCAACACGGGTTAATACCTGGCTTTTTGATGAGTCTCATGAACACATTGAGTGCATTGGAAATTACGATACCCGTTTGGGTAAAATGATTCCTCAGGAATCTCTTCCGGTTTTTGAAATGCCTACTTATTTCATGCTGTTTGAAACGGAGAAAATCATCCTGGCTGCCAATGCTCAAACTTCACCGTATACTTCTGAATTGAATGATACCTACCTGGTGCCGAATGGAATTGTTTCACTGATGGATATTCCTGTAAGATCGGAAGGAAGTATCATTGGAGTTATTTGCTTTGAACAAGTAAAACAAGTGAGAAACTGGTCCTTAAATGATCAGAAATTTGGGTTGATTGCTGCACAAATGGTCTCATTGGCAGTTGAGACACACAAACGAAAATTAGCCCAGCAAGAATTGGAAGCCGCTTTGCGTCAGCAGAAACGCTTGTTGATCGAAACAAATCAACGGATTGTCAATAACCTGATGATTACCACGAATTTGCTGAATATCCAAGCCAACAAAGCAAGGGATTCTTATCATAAAAATTTGATGTTGGATTCTGTGAACCGGGTCCAAAGTATTTTAAGTTTGCATGAGATGCTTGCTGATAATTCGAGGAATTTGCGTATTTCACTGAATCAATATGTAAATCGTTTAGTTCAAAGCTTACGTGAAAGCCTTTCTTTTCCTCAGAAACAATTGCAATTATTAACCAGTATTGACAGTTGTGAGGTAAAAAGCTCTTTGGCCATGTCTATTGGGATTATTATCAATGAGGCAGTTCTGAATTCATACAAACATGCCTTCGGAGAAAATGAGATCGGAGTAATTCGCATCGATTTTCAAATGCATGGTCCAAAGGGAGTACTTGAAATTTCCGATAATGGGAGAGGAGTAAAAGAAAACCGTGAATTGGCAGGAAGTGGTGTAGAAATTATTCGTGGCATGGTTGAGCATCTGAACGGTAACCTGGATATTGACGGTACAAACGGGATGAAAATTTGTGTTTCATTCTCCATGCGCTAGTACTTTGAACATTTCAAAATGCTGCAATACATCAAATAGTTTGTAAGAAGGCCCAACCAAAGTATATCCCAATTTTTCATAGAATGGAAGCGCATAATCGCGGGCATGGAGAATTAATTTTCGGTAACCCAAATCAAGAGCCTCATTTTCAAGTACAGTCATGATTCTTCTGCCATATCCCAAGCCTTGTAAATGAGATTCAACAGCAACAAAACGAGCCTGACAGATTGTTTGATCCACACGATCCAAGCGTGCTACAGCAATTAATTGCCCGTTTTCGTAAAGTGCAAAGTGAACTCCCGTTTCATCACCTTCATTTCGCTCGGAACCCCTTTCTTTTCCCAAAGGTTCTCTTAGAATGCGGTATCGAAGATCGTAGTAGGAATTCCATTCTTCGGGCGATTTCGGAATCTTAACTTCTATCATTGTTTTAATTGAAAAGCAATTTGTGAGACGCGTTTGGTTTCGATGTTTTCGATGTTTTCAGTTCGAACCAAGGGGTTACTTGCAGGGTCTTTGAACACTTCTTCCAGGTTTCGGATTATTCCTGCGGGAACAAAATGTTCATGCATGTATTTCATGATTTCCTTTGCTTCTAAACGGGAAATGATTTCCTGGATAATTTCCTGAAGCACGGATCTGTTTTTTACCCGTTCCACATTTTCCCAAAAACGTTCGTCGGAGGTTAAATGTGAAAGGCCCAGAAAATCACAAAGAATCTGGAAATGTTTATTGCTTCCGATAGCAAATGTGATGAGTTTTCCGTCATTTGTAGCGAAAATTTCACCGTAAGGTGCAATGTTCGGATGAAGACTGCCGATTCTTCCGGGAATATGACCCGCCATTAAATAATTGGAAGCCTGGTTCGCCAATGAGGAAATTGCTGCGTCATATAAGGAAACAGAAACAATTTGTCCGCGGTTGGTCTGTGTCCGATTCAATAAAGCCGTTAAAATTCCTTCCTTTAATTGGTGAGCTGCCAAAATGTCGATCAATGCTACCGGCATTTTCACAGGACCGGATTCTGAAGTTCCGTTCATGGACATAAAGCCGGTTTCGGCCTGGAGAATCAAATCATAAGCTACCCGGTCGCTTTCGGAACCGAAACCTGAGATTTTGCCTATAATTAGTCTTGGATTTACAGATAGTAAGTATGCATCCGTCAATCCAAACTTTTCCGCATCGCCTTTTTTGAAATTACTCAGGAAAATATCTGCTTTTTCAATCAGGCCAATCAATTCGTTTAAATCCTTTTCATTTTTGAAATCAAGCTGAAGATAATGTTTGTGATAATTTACCGATGCAAAATAGGCTGAAACTGCTGTGTTTTTGTTTTCAGATCCGAGTTTCCATGACCTTGTAACATCCGGAACTGCGGGATTTTCGATCTTAGTCACGGATGCGCCCAATTCTGCAAAAAAAGTTCCCACCGACGGGCCGGCCAAAACTGTGGAGCAATCAACGACAATAAAATCTTCAAACATGAAGTAAAAATAGAAGAAAAAGCGATAGCTTTTTAAGACTGATTACAATCCCGGATTAATACAGAAGT